>JBNJFC010000004.1:0-50291 GCA_051746485.1 Pseudomonadota bacterium | reverse complement strand
CTTTGGGCTCAGGCACTACTTTTAACGCCACGGGCTCGTCATCCCAATAGCAAAGCGGTTGCATACTCGCATCCCAGCGTTGCCAAGGCTGCAGTGGTGTGTGTAGTTCATCGCTGTCAGATAAAAAAGCGGGCGCCAGCTTGCTCTTTGCCAATATAATAACGCGCCCGGCATCCTCTTGAGTGGGAATTTCTCGCCTAAGCATGGACGTCCTCAGGCCAATGCAATTGATGCGCTTCACACTTAGCGCGATGGGCTTCGTGTTCTGCCTCGCTCGGACGAATAACACGCAACTGCCCCGGCTCCAACGCTAAACGCTCAATGGAGAGCCCTTGACTAGCACCTTCGCTTTTATCGCTATGTTGACTGCCCGCATCCAGCGTAAGTGCCGTCTGCCCGCCCGTCATCGACAGATAGACTTCTGCCAAAATCTCAGCATCCAGCAGCGCGCCATGTAGCACACGATGGCCGTTATCAATATCGTAGCGCTTACACAGCGCATCGAGGTTGTTACGCTGGCCCGGATGCTTTTGCCGCGCCATTTCCAAGGTATCGAGGATGCGGCAATACTCGGCGACCGGCCCCAAAGCGGGTGATCCACGCTTTTGGTTGAGCATGGCAAATTCGTGATCAATAAAGCCGACGTCAAACGCCGCGTTATGAATCACTAGCTCCGCGTCTTGAATAAATTCCCAAAACGCGTCGGCCACTTGTGCAAACACCGGCTCGTCGGCCACGCGTTCGTTATCAATCCCGTGAACGGCAACAACCTCAGCATCGATATGCCGCTCTGGATTGATGTATTGGTGATAAGTACGGCCAGTAAAGCGACGATTGACCATTTCAATCGCACCAATCTCGACCAACCGGTGACCCTGTTTAGGATCGATCCCGGTGGTTTCGGTATCTAACACAATCTGGCGCATCAAGCTCTCCTTTCAACGTGCTCGTCAATCGCGGTATTGGCGAGCGCATCCGCTTTTTCATTACCTGGATGTCCGCTGTGACCTTTCACCCAGTGCCACTCAACATGGTGGCGCTGAGTCTCTTCGTGCAGCATTTTCCACAGCTCGGCATTTTTAACCGGTTGTTTAGCGGCGGTTTTCCAGTCACGTTTCAGCCAATTGTGAATCCATTGGGTGATCCCTTGGCGCACATACTGCGAGTCGGTCCACAGCGCGACGTCGCAAGCCTGATTCAACGTGCGTAACGCCGTGATGGCAGCCATCAGTTCCATCCGATTATTGGTGGTGAGGGCTTCATAGCCATACAGCGTTTTTTCATGTTCGCCGCTTTGTAGTACCACCCCCCACCCGCCAGGGCCGGGGTTACCGCGACAGGCGCCATCGGTATACACCGTTACCTGCGGCCGGCGCGGTTTTGCTTCATTACTCAACGCTTGGATTCCTCGTTGTGATCTGCCGACGTCTGATGGACTGAGCGTTGTTGTGCCCGATAGGTTGCCGAGCGACTTGAACCACGTGCCAAACCCAAAGAATGCGTCGCCGCCGTCGGGTTTACGCCAAACTGGACGCGTTCTACAGGGGCTTGCGGTTGTTTACGCTTGGCTTGAATCATATAGCTTTCACCTATGGGCACGTTAAGTCGACGCCCCCACGCTTCCCATGACTCACGACACCGAGCCTTTTTGGTTGGACAAAAAATTGGGCAGTGAAAACCGCAATAGTCTACGCGCTCGACGGTAAAGTCGACAAATGCCAACCACTCGCGTAATTGTGAGGGGGAGTGGCGCCGAGCACCTTGCCTCCCGGGCGAAAGCCGCCTAGCTAGGTGATTAATGCTGAGTGGGTTAAAACCCAAAATAATCAAGATACCGTGATCTGCGGTGACCCTTGCAGCTTCTTGTAAGGCTTGTTCGGCGTCAGGAAGATGTTCCAACCAGTGGTGTATGAGAGTGATATCCAAACACGCGTCAGGTAATGCCAGCTCGCCCGGCGGACATATAAGGCTTGATGACTGTTTGGCATGCGCGCGCGCGGGCACCCATTCAATCACATGAGGAACCGCCGATAAGCCTAACAAAGAGGGACCCATGGTCATCTCCAAAGAGTGGCCGCCACTACGCCCCTCAATGACCGGGCCAAGACAGGCACGCTGGACATCGCTCAACGCTTCACCTGCATCGGACGTCCAGAAACGCTGACTATTTTCAAGCCGCTGTGTCAATGAGTCAGCCGTGTGGGAATTTGACATAAACAGCGCATACCTCCAAAGTAGCGGCTTTTTGACGTCGTCAATATCTAGATCTAATTCTAAAGGATCCTCGCATGCTGAGCGTGACACCCATTCCCGCCTTAAGCGACAACTATATTTGGTTGCTACGACAAGATGCCAGCCATGGTGTTTGTATCGTGGATCCTGGTGAGGCAGCTCCGGTCATCGATTTACTGGAGCGCGAATCACTTACCCTTGAAACCATACTGATCACTCATCACCACCCCGACCACACGGATGGTCTAGATGAATTGATCAAACGCTACTCACCGCGAGTGATTGGCCCTGACAATCCGTCGATTAAAGGCATTAGCGACCCCGTTGGTGAAGGAGATGAAATCCGTGTCATGGGGCGTTTGTTTGAAGTGATGGCAACGCCAGGCCATACATTAGACCATATTAGTTTTTTCACCGCGGGGATACCGCCGCTTCTATTTTGTGGTGACACTCTCTTTTGTGCTGGCTGTGGCCGCCTATTTGAAGGCACACCTGAACAAATGCACTCAGCACTTAAGCGTTTTGCCACGCTGCCTGAAGATACACTCGTATTCGCCGGGCATGAATATACCCAGGCAAATTTGCGCTTTGCGCGGGAAGCTGATCCCGAAAACGAAGACGTCAAATACGCGTTACAGGAATGCGACAAGGCGCGATCACTCGAGCGCCCCACGCTACCCAGCACGATAGGACGCGAGCTGAACATCAACCCTTACTTGCGTTTGAGCACGTCGAGCGTTCGCCAGGCAGCCGGTAACGAAGGGCCAACTGATGACGATCTCGCAACGTTCACCACTCTACGCGAGTGGAAGAATCGTTTTTAGTCAACTATCGAAGATCCAACATCGCCTATGTCGAATCGCACAACTCTTCAACGTTTGCTATTAAGCGCTAGCAGCAGCACTCTCACGGCTCTGCTGCTCTGCGCTTCCGTTCAAACCCAGGCGTCAGCGCTTACCTCTGGCTTCTCTGCCAAAACACCCAATACTGACGTTGCCTCTTCCAGTGACTATGCGTCTCATTTTTGGGATGCCCTGGTGCTAGAGCCCCAAAACGCCTGGAGCCAATTGCGTAAAAGCTTTGCCTGGCAAGATCAGCAACTCTCAGAACGAGCTCAGGCGCGTGTCGATAAGTGGATTGAGTACTATCGCTCAAGCCCGGAGAATATTGCGACCATTACCCAACGCGCCGCGCCTTGGCTTGCCTTTATTACCCAGCAAGTCGATGCGCGCAACTTACCCGGGGAAATCGCCCTTATCCCGTTCATTGAGAGCTCTTTTGACCCCAGTGCCCGCAGCCACCGAGGCGCTGCTGGTTTATGGCAATTTATGCCGGGAACCGGCGATGCCTTAGGTCTGGTCCGTAATGGCCATTACGATGGACGTTTAGACGTGATTAAATCGACCCAAGCCGCGCTCGATTATATCGAGATGCAGGCCGACCAGTGGTACGAAGGCGATCTCCCCCTTTCGCTAGCGGCTTATAATGCCGGCGCCGGCACAGTCAACCGCGCGGTACGCAACGCCCAAAGCCAAGGCAAAAGCGGCCACTACTGGGATTTGCGGCTGCCTAACGAAACCATGCAGTACGTGCCTAAATTGCACGCGATTGCCGCCATTGTGGCCGCGCCCGAACGTTATAACGTAAAACTTCCCGAGATTGAGGCGGACCCCGCCTTTGCCAAGGTACAATTATCGCATTCGCTCACCTTACGCGAAGCGTCAAGGCTTCTGGATGTCGAGCAGTCCGATCTCGCGAAGCTCAACCCTGGGCTTCTTAATGGCGCCATCGACCCGCGCAGCGCACAAACGTTGTTAGTGCCGGACGAAGCCAGCCACGCGATGATTGCCAGACTTTCTCAGGGTGAGGACCAAAGCGCCCAAGTCGCTGCGTCCACCCCGAATACTTACCGCGTTGAGCGAGGCGACAACCTCTCTACCATCGCTGCACGGCACAACCTTACCCAGCAACACATCATGCGTTTAAACGCCATTGAGCGTCCCGACTCTTTACAACCAGGTCAGCTCCTGACACTTTCTGACTCCTAGGCATTAACTGCCGTCAAGTGGCTAATGGCGCACTTAAAAGTAATCGGGGAAGACCATGAAGCAGATTGATAGCGCGTTGTTAACCGGCTCACTTAGCCCCCGCCGTTGGCGGCAATGCTTCGTAGCTCTCGTCTGCTTTATTTGGGCTTTTACTGTCCTCGCCCAAGCGCCAGTTGCCAACCTTGACCAGGCCGAAATGCCTGAGCGCGAGGTCAGCGTAAAGACCCGCCACGCTTTATCTCTTTACGATACGCCAGCGCTGCCTGAAGACTTTACACACTTCCCCCACGTTAACCCTGATGCCCCCAAAGGGGGGAGCATGACCCGCACTGCCGTCGGCGGTAGTTTCGATTCCACCAACCCTTTTATCATTCGCGGTACGCCTGCAAGCGGCATCTCACAAATATACGATACGTTGATGGCCAGCAACCCCAACGAGCCCTTTAGCCTTTATGGATTATTGGCAAGCGGTGTTCGCCTAGACCCCGAGCGTGAGTGGATCGAGTTTGACCTGCGCCCTGAGGCTCGCTTTCACGACGGCGAACCCGTTACCGCTGACGACGTCGTTTTCTCCCTTGATATACTTCGCGAAGAAGGCAACCCTTTCTATCGTAATTACTATGCGGGCGTGGACGACGCCGTCGCGCTTGATGATCACCGTGTACGCTTTAATTTTAACGATAGCGACTCGCGCGAACTGCCCTTGATAGTTGCGCAGATGCCGATTTTGCCCCGCCATTACTGGGAATCACGCGATTTCACCGCGCCAACGCTAGCAAAGCACCCCGGCTCTGGCCCGTATCGAATCGATACCGTCGACCCTGGCCGGCGTATCGTCTTTAAGCGCGATGAAAACTATTGGGGGAAGGATCTACCGGTCAATGTTGGGCGCTATAACATTGACCGTTTGGCCTACGACTACTACCGCGACCGCGATATTGCATGGCAGGCCTTTAAAGCCGGTTTAACCGATTTTCGCACTGATGCCCGCGCTGCAACCTGGGCTATCGGCTACGATTTTCCCGCGTATCACGAAGGATTGATCAAACGCATTACCATCCCCGATGTCAACCCATCGCGTATGCAGGCGTTTGTTTTTAACCTGCGTAAGGAGAAATTCCAAGACCCCAGAGTGCGCGAAGCCCTAAGCCTGACTTTCGACTTTCCCTGGTTGAATACCAATATTTTTTACGGCGCTTACCAGCGCACTGAGAGCTTTTTCCAAAATTCCGAGATGCAGGCCACAGGGAAACCCAGCAAAGAAGAGCTTGCGCTACTTGAACCCTTTCGCGATGGACTCATTGACTCACACCGTTCCGATAGGCTTTTCACTCAGCCGCTGCCCATTGATCAACCTGAAGACCGTCGCGCGAGACTGCATCGCGCGCTGACACTTTTGCGCGAGGCCGGCTATCACGTAGAGAGGCAGCGTTTGGTCCACCAAGAAAGCGGCGATCCGCTAACGCTTGAGGTGCTGCTTTACGATTCAGGACTCGAGCGCGTTGTTCAACCGATGCTGCGCAATATGGCACGCCTGGGTGTACAAACGTCGTTGCGTATCGTCGATATCAACCAGTATCTTAATCGATTACGTAGCTTTGATTACGACATGGTCATCAGCCAGTTTCCCCAATCGAACAACCCAGGCAATGAGCAGCGTGATTTTTGGACTAGCGCCGCAGCAAAGCAGCCGCAAAGCCGTAACCTGATGGGGCTATCGCACCCAGCGGTCGACCAACTGGTTGAGCAATTAATTCGCGCCAGCAGCCGGGATGAACTCCACACCGTCACCCATGCGCTTGACCGCGTGCTGCGCTGGGGTTTTTACGTCATTCCCCACTACCACTCTGGGGAAACACGCATTGCCGTGTGGGACAAATTCGAGTATCCCGAGCCATTTCCTAAATACGCCATGGATTTCGACGCGTGGTGGGTCGATACTGAGCGCGAAGCCCAGCTCAAAAGCCGCCGCAGCGGTCGCTGACATTTGCTGAAGGAGCCCCGCCGTGGCGCGTTATACCTTACGTCGACTACTACTCATGATCCCGACGCTGGTGGGGATCATGCTGCTCAACTTTATCATTGTGCAGGCCGCCCCCGGTGGCCCCATCGACCAGATGCTGGCACGCTTCGAGGGCGCGGACGCCATGGCTAGCACGCGCCTGGATATGGGCGGCGGTGACGTGCAAGTTAGCGATGACTCTCGTGGCGCCCGAGGAGTCGACCCGCGCTTTATTGAGCAGTTAGAGGAGCAGTTTGGCTTTAACGAGCCAGCGCACGAGCGTTTTCTCGGCATGATGGGGGATTATCTTACCTTCGATTTTGGTACCAGCTTCTTTCGTGACCAGCCGGTTATCGATTTGATGCTGGAACGTCTCCCGGTCTCTATCTCGCTAGGGCTTTGGACCACGCTGCTGGTGTATGTAATCTCGATCCCACTAGGGGTACGTAAGGCTCTAAAACACGGATCAAAATTTGACGTTTGGACCTCAGGGCTGGTGATTGTGGGATACGCCATTCCCGGCTTTCTCTTCGCGATTTTACTCATTGTGCTGTTTGCTGGCGGCACCTACCTCGACTGGTTTCCCTTACGCGGGCTCACCTCGCCAGATTTTGATCAGCTCTCGACCTGGGGCAAAATCAAAGACTACTTCTGGCATATCACGCTGCCCGTCATTGCTGCCTCAATCGGCAGTTTCGCCACGCTAACCATGCTAACCAAAAACAGCTTTTTAGATGAAATTCATAAACAATATGTGCTGACCGCACGGGCCAAAGGCGCCGACGAAAAACGGATACTCTACGGCCATGTGTTTCGCAATGCGATGCTGATCATTATCGCCGGGCTACCTGCAGCCCTGGTGGGAATCTTCTTTACCGGCGCCCTACTGATCGAGGTCATCTTCTCGCTCGATGGTTTAGGACTCCTCGGTTTCGAGGCGGTGATGCAGCGCGATTACCCGGTCATTTTTGGCACCCTCTATCTTTACACGCTGATTGGTTTGTTGCTGAAACTCGTGTCCGATTTGACCTATGTGTGGGTTGACCCGCGCATCGATTTTGCCACCCGGGAGTCATGACCGTGTCGCCGATTACCCGTCGCCGTCTTGCCGCTTTTCGCGCCAACCGCCGCGCCTATGTGTCGCTATGGCTGTTTGGCGTTCTGTTCCTGCTAAGCCTGTTTGCCGAGCTGATCGCCAACGACAAGCCCATCGTCATGCAGTATGACGGCAGTTGGTACGTGCCGCTTTTAATCGACTACCCGGAAACCGAGTTTGACGGTTTTCTCCCCACGCGTACCGATTACCTTGATCCTTTCATACAAGAGCAGATTCGCGATCACGGCTGGGCGCTGTGGCCGATAATCCCGTTCTCGTACCAGACGCTTGATATGCACATGACGCGCCCTTCCCCTGCGCCGCCAGATAACCGCCACTGGCTAGGCACCGACGACCAAGGCCGCGATGTGCTCGCCCGGGTGATCTATGGCTTTCGTCTTTCGGTGGCGTTTGCGCTGGTTCTCACCGCCGGCTCACTGGTAATGGGCGTGCTGTTCGGCGGTATCCAAGGCTATTTCGGCGGCAAAATCGATTTAATCGGCCAACGCGTCACCGAAATCTGGTCGGGGCTACCGGTCCTATTTCTGCTAATTATTCTTGCAAGCTTCGTGCAACCGGGGTTTTGGTGGCTATTGGGCATTATGCTGCTGTTTTCATGGCTGGGGCTTGTCGATATTGTGCGCGCGGAGTTTCTGCGCGCACGCAACCTGGAATACGTACGCGCAGCCAAGGCTATGGGGCTGCCTTCACGGCTAATCATGTGGCGCCATGTACTTCCCAACGCCATGGTCGCCACCCTCACGTTTATCCCCTTTATTTTCACCGGCGCCATCGGCACCTTAACGGCCCTGGATTTTCTCGGCTTTGGACTACCGCCCGGTTCCCCATCGCTGGGTGAGTTGGCGGCACAAGGCAAGAACAACCTACATGCGCCATGGCTTGGCATAACCGCATTCATGACGCTTGCGATCATGCTTTCGCTGCTGGTGTTTATCGGTGAAGGGCTACGCGATGCTTTCGACCCGCGTCATGTCAAGCAGCGGTCGACGCTACCGGCGCAAGCGACTGCACCACAGGAGACTCCTCATGGCTGAGGCATTGCTATCGGTTAAGCACCTTAGCATCGATTTCGACGGTACCCCGGTGGTTGATGACTTAAGCTTTGACGTCAATGCCGGAGAAACGCTAGCACTGGTGGGGGAATCCGGTTCCGGAAAATCCGTTTCAGCGCTGGGTGTGATGAACCTACTACCCGAGAACGCACGCGTCAGCGGTGAACGTTTTCTTTTAGGCACGAACCTTGAAGCGCTGAAACGGCCACAGTGGAATGCCATTCGCGGCCACCAGGTTGGGTTTATTTTTCAGGAGCCGATGACATCGCTTAACCCGCTTCATCGCATCGGTAAACAGATCGGCGAGACGCTCAAACTCCATCAGGGCCTAAGCGGCCGCGAGGCGCGAAAGCATGCCAAAACGTTGCTTGAACAGGTCAAACTTCCTCGCGCGGAAGAGCTTTTGGATGTTTGGCCCCACCAGCTTTCCGGCGGGCAGCGCCAGCGGGTGATGATTGCCATGGCAATTGCCAACCAACCCAAGCTGCTGATCGCCGACGAGCCTACCACCGCGTTGGATGTCACCGTACAGCAAGAAATTCTCGCCCTATTGCGCGAGCTGCGCGACCGCCACGGCATGGGGATGGTGTTTATCACTCACGATCTCAATCTGGTGCGCGCCCATGCCGACCGCGTGTGCGTGCTGTATCAAGGTCAGGAGCAAGAGAGCGGCACCGTCGAGCAGGTATTTAAGGCGCCTAAAAGCGACTACACAAAGGCACTGATCGCGGCCGAACCCGAGGGGCGCCCGGCGCCGGTGGGGCGGGTATCGCCACGGCTCACCGCTCGAAAGCTCAGCGTAAGCTTTGCGCGGCCTAAAGCCGGTCTTTTCCGCCGCGCACCTCCTCCCTTTGAGGCGGTAAAACCCATGGATTTATACGTCGCCCCCGGCGAAACCTTGGGTATTGTCGGGGAGTCCGGCTCCGGCAAGACCACCCTGGCCTCTGCGATCATGCGGATGGTGGAAAGCCGCGGTGAAATCACATTGGGGGACGACACCCTGAATGCGCTCTCAGGCAAAGCGCTAAGAAAAGAGCGCCATCGATTTCAAATGGTGTTTCAAGACCCCTACGGCGCCCTATCTCCGCGGATGCCAGTGTTCGACATCATCAGCGAAGGGCTACGGTTTCACTTTCCTGCCCTTGCGAATTCCGAAGTCATCGAACGCGTTCATCGTACGCTCTCGGAAGTGGGTCTACCTGAGAGCGTAGCCGCGCGCTACCCGCATGAATTTTCCGGCGGACAGCGCCAGCGCATCGCCATTGCTCGGGCCATCATTCTGGAACCGGAGCTTCTAGTGCTCGATGAGCCTACCTCGGCGCTGGATCGCACCGTGCAGAAACAGATGGTCACATTGCTGCGTGATCTACAGTCAAAGCGACAGCTCAGCTATCTGTTTATTAGCCATGACCTTGCCGTTGTCCGCGCCATGGCCCACCGCATCATGGTGCTGAAAGAGGGGCAAGTGCTGGAGGCCGGCACCTGCGAAGAGGTGCTCAAAGCCCCCCAGCACGACTACACCAAGCGGCTGGTGAGTGCCGCACAGCTGGTGTAGGCGCAAAACTCAATTAAAACAGCGCAATTTCGTCGGCGGTAAGTTCGCGCCACTCGCCGGGTGGAAGATTCGCATCGAGGACAAGATCGCCTATTGATGCGCGATGCAGCGATTCCACTCGGTTGCCCAAAGCCCCGAACATGCGCTTCACCTGATGATAGCGCCCTTCGGTGATGGTCAATTCCGCTTCGGTGGGGCTGAGTAGTTTGAGCGTTGCAGGCTTGGTCGGCTCTTCCTCGCCATCTAGCAGCAAGCCTTCAGCCACCTGCTCCTCCGCGCGCTGCGCAGCCGCCCCTTCCAAGGGTGAGGCTAGGGTTGCGCGGTAAACCTTGGCGCAGCGGTGTTTCGGCGAGGTAATGCGGTGCGCCCACTGACCATCGTCGGTCAAAAGCAAGAGCCCAGTGGTATCAACATCTAAGCGCCCGACGGGTTTTAAACGTTCCGCTTTGGGCAGGTCGATCAAATCCACCACACGGGGATAGAAACCGCGCCGGGCGCTACACTCCACCTCTAGCGGCTTGTTCAGCATCACGTAACGCAGCCCAACAAGCGCTAAAGATTCGCCTTGCCACCTCACACTGTCGCTTTCCGGATCAATTTGCGTAGCGGCTTGCTTGATGGGCTGACCATTAAGCTCAACCTCACCATTTTTGAGCGCGCGCTTAGCCAAACTGCGCGTTAAAGGGGTGGTTTCGCTTAAAAAACGGTCAAGACGCATCATTGGCCCACTCCCGGCAATAGCTGAAACCGGTCGGCATCTTGCCAAGCGGGGAACTTCTCGCGAAAGGTATCCAACGCTTCGAGGTCCAGCGTTCCCGTTTCTATGAAACCTTCATAAGCCGGACGGTCAATTAGCGGCTCGCCTTTAAAATCCACTAGCATCGAGTCGCCGCTAAATGCCATCCCTTTGGCATCTTCGCCCACCCGATTAACGCCAATGACATAGCTTAAGTTTTCAATCGCCCGCGCCTGGAGTAGCGTACGCCATGGCTGGCGGCGTGGTGCTGGCCAGTTAGCGACACATAACAGGGCATCGTACTCAAAATGCTCATCCTCATTGGGTTGCTGGCGTTGCCATACTGGAAAACGCAGGTCGTAGCAGACACTAAGTAAAATCCTGA
The DNA here is from genome assembly GCA_051746485.1 of Pseudomonadota bacterium. Taxonomy (GTDB): domain Bacteria; phylum Pseudomonadota; class Gammaproteobacteria; order Pseudomonadales; family Halomonadaceae; genus Vreelandella. The sequence continues at coordinate 39,164 of JBNJFC010000004.1, read as the reverse complement.
CACCCTTATAGGACACCACCTTGCGGGTTTCGCCCATATCGTAGCGCTCGTGCTCGCCCGCCATGCGAAACAAATGGCGTTTGTCATAGATGGTTAATTCGCCATCGGGCGTGGCCCAAATCAAGCGATTGAAATATTTGCCGCCCTTTTCGATAGCAACGCTTCCGGTCATTACACAGCCACGCGCTTGGGCTTGAGCTTGGAGCCAAGCCACGGTTTTGCTCTCTGCCATTGGCTGGGCGTGCTCGCGAGAATTCATGGTAAAGCCAGTAGAAAACATTTCCGGCAATACTATTACATCGGTGTCCCGCCCATCACGCTCGCCGAGCAGCGTCTCTAAATGGCGGTGATTGGCCGCGGGGTCTTCCCAGCGGAGATCGCACTGCACCAAGCTGGTGGTTAGCTGACGCATGGGTCGTCTCCTTTATTGTCGCCATGGCACGTCTTGCATCGTTAGTATGCTAGATTAGCATTTTTTCACGCACTTTTTTCACCTACGCTTGTTGCTAACGAGGCCATCATGTCTTCTCTGCCTGCCCCAGTACGCGACCCAGAAGCCGTTAAAGGCGTGGGTTTCGGCTTAACTGCCTACTTGATGTGGGGCTGTTTTCCGCTTTTTTTTGCGCTGTTCCAAGGTGTACCGGCATTTGAGATTTTGATTCACCGTATTTTGTGGTCGTGCCTTTTCTTAGTCGGCCTCATTAGCCTGCTGAGACGCTGGCCACCGGTGGTGGCTGCCCTTAGCGAGCCCAAGCGGCTTGGGCGCGTTCTCGGTTGCGCGCTTCTCATTGGTTTAAACTGGGGAGTTTATATCTATGCGGTAGAAACGCAGCAGGTGCTTCAGGCAAGCTTGGGTTATTTTTTAACGCCGCTGGTTAACGTCGCGTTGGGCATATTGGTGCTGCGCGAAGTCATGGCGCGGTTACAGCTAATCGCCTTAGGGCTTGCGACACTGGCCATTGGGATTCAGTTTGCTCTGCTTGGCGAAATGCCGTGGTTGAGTTTGATTCTGGCTTTCTCGTTTGGCACCTATGGGCTTTTCCGCAAACAGGTGCCGCTCGACGGGCTTTCGGGGCTTTTTGTCGAAACCCTGCTGTTGCTTCCACTGGCGCTACTCGCCTTTAGCTGGCTGAGCTTAACAGGGCTCTCACACTTTGCCATTGAGCCCTCCACCACGGCACTGTTGATCGCCAGTGGCGTCATCACCGCCCTGCCGCTGATGGCGTTCGCTGGCGCCGCTCGGCGACTACGTTTGGCAACGCTGGGGTTTTTAATGTACATCAACCCGAGCATCCAGTTTTTCATCGCGTTAAGTATCTTCCATGAGCCGCTTTCCACCGTACAGCTGGTGAGTTTTTTACTCATCTGGATCGGTCTTGCTTTGTACTCCTACTCCGCTTGGCACCAATCTCACAAGCGGCTAGCGGCCGCTCGGTAGTGCTTTAGCGTCAGCTTCTTCGTCATGGCCGAGAGCTGCTTCAAGATTGACACTTTCCGGCTGATAGCCCACACGGAAACCGCCCCAGTGCTTGCCATTCACATACACCGGCACTGAGAGATCGTGCATAATTTCTCCGGTATCACGCTTGTAGGTTTGCAACAGCAACGCCTGCTCATGGGCACCGCAGCGTTTGCCCGTCGGGTCATCAAAAATGCGCTTGCTGCGACAAAACTTCAGGTCGTGCGCGTAATCGCCGGTTGGTTTACGGCTAGTCGCCTCGTTATGCGTGGGTACATAGCCATTACGGTCGCAGGCAATCGCATAGCTTAGCCCTTGCGACTTAAGCATTGGCTCCTGCAGCGCGGGCAAGTTATGATCGGTAAAATCGTCGAAAGCGGTTTTATACATGGGCGGGTTTGTTCCCGATATCTTCTCATAACGCGGCTCGAATAGTCCCGATTGGGAAAGCTCGCCGCGTTTTAGCGCCTGTTCAAACAACTTACCCAATTGATCTGCTGTTTCACGTGCGGCGTGAAATACCTCTTGGTGGCGCCCATTTAACCGCTGCTGCGCCAGCTCGCCATCCACGCTTTCGGCAGCATCCATTAGCGCGCGGGCCTGCTCGGCCAAATCGTGCATATCTCGGTTGCCTTCATCAACATCCGTCTCCAGCTGGCGCAGGTTATCCGCCACTGTCTGACTATGCTGGCGCGTATTTTCCATGGCCTCCGCCACGCTTATGATTTCTTTATGAACTTGATCGAAGTCACCAGTGATATTGACCAAGCTGTTGCCCACGCCGCGGATACCCTCGGAACGCTCGCTAATACGCGTCATCAGGTGCCCCATGGTGCCGACCACACTCTGGCCGCTCTGGTGCATATCTTTCACCAGCTCATCGACGTTTTGCGTTGCATTGGAGGTCTTAAGTGCCAAGTTGCGAACCTCACCTGCGACCACCGCAAAACCACGCCCATGTTCCCCCGCCCGCGCGGCTTCGATAGAGGCGTTAAGCGATAACAGATGCGTTTGCTCGGCGATGCCCTCGATCATCGACGTGACGTCGCGTACTCGCTCGATTTTATCGTTAAGCGCATTGAGTGCCTCAAGCGCCTGCTCCGAGCGCTCAGCAATCTGCATCATCTCGTTAATGACTTCATCAAGCTCGCTACGGTTGTGATGACTGGCATCTCGGGCGCTATCAGAAAGCGTTGCTACTTGGTTTGCACTGGTGGAGACCTGGACAATAGCAGCGTTGATCGCGCTCATGCTGGCGGAGGCATCGCGCGCCATGGCTTCTTGCTTATCAAGACGTTGATCCATTAGATCGGCATAGTGGGAAACTTCAGCCGAAGCGATAGCCGTGCTACTAGCCCGCTGCATAAGGCGGTAGGCCATGTTGCGTAGCGAACGATAGTCGCGCACCGGCCATAACCAAGAACCATGCCGGGCAAGGCCCTCTCGCCCAGCATAATATACCGCCAAGTTACCGCTAAATACCCAAGCTGCGCCCCCCAGGGCTGCCAACACCAACCCGGCGTAGCCCCAAAGCCCCCCTAACATTTGCGCGCCTACCCCCAGGAAGAAACATCCCAGTGCTGCCAGAATAGAAAGTAATCGCATAGCTATTCTTGCCCTTTTTGTTATTTAACGCGTTTCATTGCAATACGTTGTAGCCAACGCCCATACCGGAGCACCGGATGCCTGGGCATCCGGTATTGAGCTTAACGCGTTGTTGTAGGGAAAGAAGTAGCACTTTCGGGGAAGAATTTCCCATATATTAGCATTAGCGTTTAGACCTTAGCCGTAGCCAACGCCTGATCGATATCAGCAAGCAAGTCATCAACATGCTCGATGCCAATCGACAAGCGCACCATATCGGGCGTTACCCCTGCCGTTTTAAGCTCATCCTCGTTCAATTGACGGTGAGTCGTTGACGCCGGAATGGACGAGCAGCTTTTTGCATCACCAATATTCACCAAGCGTAAAATCAACCCCAATGCGTCATAGAAACGCTCTCCGGCAACTTGTCCGCCTTCGATGCCAAAACTCAAGATACCGGAAGCCTGCCCCTGCATGTAGCGCTTGGCTAAGGCGTGATCCGGGTGGCTCTCAAGCCCTGCGTAGTGAACCCATTTGACCTGCGGGTGCGCCTCAAGGTGCTTCGCCACGGTTAACGTATTAGCACATATGCGTTCGATACGTAGCGATAATGTCTCTAGCCCTTGAAGCAAATTCCAGGCAGCTTGTGCTGAGAGCGCCGCACCCATATTGCGCAGCGGGACAACACGGGCACGGGCGATAAACGCGGCATCGCCCACATCACGGGTATAGCTGACGCCGTGGTAGGAGACATCCGGCTCGGTCAATAACGGGAAGCGATTAGCGTTTTCCGCCCACGGAAACGTACCTGAATCGACGATGACCCCACCAACGGTCGTGCCATGGCCGCCGATATACTTGGTTGCCGAGTGCACGACGATATCCGCCCCGTGCTCTATTGGTCGGCACAGGAAAGGCGTCGCGGTGGTGTTATCTACGATGACCGGTACACCATGGAGGTGGGCAATCTCGGCGAGTTTAGCAATGTCCACCACGCCGCCCGAGGGGTTGCCGATGCTTTCACAGAAAACGGCTTTCGTACGGCCATCAATCAAGCCTTCAATGCCATCGAAATCGTCCTTGTCCGCGAAACGCACGTTAATGCCCTGGCGCGGCAAAGTATGAGCAAAAAGGTTGTACGTACCGCCGTAAAGCTCGCTAATGGAGACGATATTATCGCCTGCCTCGGCAATGGTCTGGATCGCGTAAGTGATCGCCGCCATGCCGGAAGCCACCGCCAACCCTGCAATCCCCCCTTCAAGCGCGGCCACGCGCTGCTCTAGCACCGCACACGTGGGGTTCATGATGCGCGAATAGATATTACCCTCGACCTTAAGATCAAAAAGATCCGCTGCGTGCTGGGCATTATCGAATGAAAACGACGTGGTTTGATGGATCGGCACTGCCACAGCGTGCTGACTGTCGGGCACGTAGCCGTGATGGAGAGCGAGGGTTTCACGTTTCATGGTTAACTCCTTCAGAGGGTTCAAATACCAACTTGCTTGCATCGATGCTAAACAAGCCTCAACGTTTAGGCCAATATCGTTTAGTCTGATTACCATCGCGGTGTCGCGACTTTTTGCCCCAACTTGTTAAAAGGCTCATGCTCAGACGCTACGTTCCCATTTTGGCTTGGCTACCCCATTATCATCGGCGCTTATTTGCCGCCGATGCGTTGGCGGGCCTCATTGTTACCGTCATGGTCATTCCACAGTCACTTGCCTACGCGCTGTTGGCGGGGCTGCCGGCGGTGGTAGGCCTTTACGCCAGTATTTTGCCGCAACTGCTTTATACGCTATTCGGCACTAGTCGCACTTTAGCCATTGGCCCCGTGGCGATTATCGCCCTGATGACCGGCGCAGCCCTTGCCAACATTGCCGCACCGGGCAGCGCTGAATATTTAGAGGCGGCGCTGGTACTCTCGCTACTTTCTGGTGCCATGCTGGTCATCATGGGCTTGCTAAAAATGGGCTTTTTTAGCAACTTTTTAAGCCACCCGGTCATCTCAGGCTTTCTCACCGCTTCGGGCATACTGATTGCCGCCAGCCAGTTTAGTGCGCTGTTGGGTGTGGAAAGCAGTGGATTCACCCTCGTTGAACGATTAGCGACGCTGCTCCCCAACCTGCCCTCTTTCAACGCCCCAACGACTCTGATTGGCGCTGGCACGTTGCTCTTTTTGGTCCTCATGCGCCGTTACGGCAAAAATACCTTGCAGCGAGTAGGCTTCCCCTTAGGGCTGGCAGATTTGATCGCCAAGGCGGGCCCTGTGTTTGCCGTTATCGCGACAACGTATGCGACCTGGCATTGGCAGCTTGACGGCGCGGGGGTTGCCACGGTCGGTAGCATCCCTGCCGGCTTGCCCCCTTTAAGCTTCCCGTGGTCGGATGCCTCATTGTGGCGCGCGCTATTGATTCCCGCCCTGCTGATTAGCTTGGTCGGGTTTGTAGAGTCAGTCTCTATGGGGCAGATGCTCGCGGCCAAGCGGCGCCAGCGCATTTCCCCCAATCAAGAACTTATCGGCTTGGGCGCTGCCAATTTAGCAGCCGGCGTCACCAGCGGCATGCCGGTTACCGGGGGGTTATCACGCACGGTCATTAATTTTGATGCCGGCGCGCAAACGCCCGCAGCGGGTGCATTCGCCGCCTTGGGTATTGCGCTGGTCACGTTCGCGTTTACCGGCTGGCTTTACTATTTGCCCATTGCAACGCTTGCAGCAACGATCACCGTTTCGATCTTGACCCTGGTGGATTTCCCCACGCTACGCCAAACCTGGCGCTATTCACGCAGTGATTTTGCCGCCATGGCGATTACCATCACCCTGACGCTCGTTGAGGGCATTGAAGCGGGGATCATTGGTGGCATCACACTTTCGATTGCGCTATTTCTTTACCGCACCAGCCGCCCACACAGCGCTCTGGTGGGGCGCGTACCGGGGACTGAGCATTTTCGCAACATTACCCGTCACGATGTCGAAACCGTCGATCACGTCGCCCTGTTGCGCATTGATGAAAGCCTCTATTTCGCCAATGCCCGCTATTTAGAAGACACGTTATATAACTTGGTCGCTAGCCGCCCGGCACTGGAACACGTCGTGATTGTCTGCTCGGCAGTCAATTTGATCGACGCATCGGCGTTAGAGAGCTTGGAAGCCATCAACGCGCGGTTAAAAGACTCTCAAGTCACGCTGCATTTAGCGGAAGTCAAAGGGCCGGTGATGGATAAGCTAAAACTCAGCGACTTCCTCGATGGGTTAACCGGTCGTGTTTTTTTAAGCACTTACGCGGCCTGGCGCGAATTGAGCCGCCCACCTGAAATACCCGAGGAGTAAGCACAGTGGACGATCACGCCTCAACACCGGCGCATAGTGAGCCAGACGGCGAGCGGCTGGTACTGACCGGCGATTGGACACTTTCGCACTTCACACGTATCCAGCGCCAGCTAGCAAAACTCGACCCCAATCGCTTTACGACGCTCTGCTTCGATGACGTAATTCGCCTTGATACGGCAGCAGCGCAGTTGTTAATTGAGTGGTATGGCCCCGCACGCATGCAGGCGCTTTCATCGATGCTTCCTGTTAAGCGCAAAAACCTGCTGATCAGCGTGGCAGAAGCCGTCACAACCCAACGGCAAGAACCCCCGCCCGCGAATGCCTCGAAGACGCTAACCCACGGGGTTGCGTTGGTGGGGCAACAAGTTGAATCGCTCTATTTGCAGCAAAAGTACCTACTCGGCTTTTTGGGTTTGGTGCTTTCAGCACTGGCACGCACGCTTTGGCGCCCTAGCCGATGGCGAGTCACCGCGACGGTTTCTCATATTCAGCAAACCGGGCTCAATGCCGTGCCCATTGTGATGCTGCTGACGTTCATGGTGGGAGCCGTGGTAGCCTTTTTGGGCGCCACCGTATTAGAGAGCTTTGGTGCCACCATTTACACCGTAAATTTGGTCGTGTTCTCGTTTCTGCGCGAGTTTGGCGTTCTGCTAGCGGCCATTATGCTGGCCGGGCGCACCGCTAGCGCCTTTACCGCGCAATTGGGGTCCATGAAGTCTAACGAAGAAATCGATGCCCTTCGCACCCAAGGGCTCGACCCGATTGAGCTTTTGGTACTGCCGCGTGTGCTTGCACTGTGGATCAGCCTGCCCTTGCTCGCTTTTATTGGCACCCTTAGTGGGATGCTGGGCGGTGCCGTGGTAGGGGTGGTTGCACTGGATATTCCGCTGCCCCAGTTCTTGCGTATTGTAGAGCGCGACATTGGCATCTCGCACTTTTTCGCCGGTATTGTAAAGGCCCCACTATTTGCCCTTGTGATTGCGCTAATTGGTTGCGCGGAAGGGTTTAAAGTCAGCGGTAGCGCTCAATCGGTGGGCGAGCACACCACCTCTAGCGTGGTGCAATCGATTTTTATGGTCATTTTGCTCGATGCGCTCGCGGCACTCTACTTTATGGAGATGGGCTGGTGATGGATGACACCGTTATTGACATTGAGCGTTTGGAAAACCGTTTTGGTGCGAATGTGGTGCACCAAGATCTTAACTTGACCCTAAAGCGCGGTGAGATTTTGGGCGTTGTAGGCGGTTCGGGTACCGGGAAATCGGTGCTCTTGCGCAGTATTGTTGGCCTTAAGCCGATTGACGCAGGCGAAATACGCGTCTTCGGCCAGCGGTTAAACACCTTAAGCACATCGCAGCGCGCCGCCATTGAACGCCGCTTTGGGGTGTTGTTTCAGCGAGGCGCTCTTTATAGCTCGCTGAACCTGGAGGAGAATATTGCGCTGCCATTGGTGGAGCATACGCCGCTTTCTCGCCAAGATGCCGAGCATATCGCCCGCATGAAGCTTGCGCTTGTTGGGTTGAGTCCCAACGCGGCCAAGCAAATGCCTGCCGCGTTGTCAGGGGGAATGATAAAGCGTGCAGCCCTTGCCCGAGCACTAGCTCTCGACCCAGACGTGCTGTTTTTGGATGAACCCACCGCCGGGCTTGACCCCATCAGCGCAGCCCAGTTTGACCAGTTGCTCTTGACACTGCGCGACGCGCTAGGCTTTTGTGTTTTTCTCGTCACCCACGATCTCGATACGCTCTATACCGTTTGCGACCGCGTCGCGGTGATATCACAAAAACGCGTCATTGTCGCCGATACGCTGGCCAACGTGGCCGCCACTGACGACACGTGGGTTCAAGACTACTTTCACGGCCCACGCGGACGAGCGGCATACCATGCGGCCAAGGAGGCAAGCTAATGGAAACACGCGCCCACCACGTGGTGATTGGCCTGTTCACCCTACTGACACTAACGGGCGCCGTGCTGTTTTCACTGTGGATGACGAAAGCCAGCATGGAGCGTGAATACCAGCATTTCGAAGTGGTATTCAATCGCGCGGTTAGCGGCTTAAGCGTCGGTAGCCGCGTGGAGTACAGCGGTATCGACGTGGGTAACGTCGTCAATATGCGCCTAAATCCCAACGACCCCCGCCAGGTATTGGCGCTGATACGCGTTGAGAGCAGCGTTCCGATTAAAGAAGACACCCGAGCACGTTTAGGGCTTGCCAATATTACCGGCAGCATGACCTTACAGCTTTACGGCGGCACCCCGGAAAGCCCACTGCTTACCTCATCTAGCGGCAATCCTGCGCAAATATTGGCCGAACCCTCACCGCTTGATTCGCTGCTCTCAGACGGCGAAGCCATCGTGGGCAATGCAAGCCAGCTACTAAGCAACCTCAACACCCTCTTTGAAGACGAGAGTACAGAGCGCATCAGCCGTATTATCGCTAACGTTGAAGCTATCAGCGCCGGGTTAGCCAACCAGCAGCAACAGTTCGAACGCAGCATGGAAGAACTCACCGCCCTCACCCAAGAAGGCCGGGAAGCCTTGGGTAGTATTCATACACTTAGCCAAGACGCCAATCGGCTGCTAACGCAGGAAGGCAATGAGCTTGTGGTTTCTTCCACACGTGCCGCCGAGTCGCTAAACCAAACCTCTCAGCGTTTAAAGGCTTTAATCGACGCCAATGCCCCCGCGCTTGAGACAACATTAGAGAACTCGGCAGCCGGCTCTCAATCGCTTGCCCCCGTGCTTGAGGAGCTACGCGCGACGCTCAATAACCTCAACCGCGTGACTCGACGCCTGGAAGAGAACCCGCAAGACTTTTTCTTCGGCGGCGATAGCATTCAGGAGTTTCGGCCATGAGATTCCCCGCGATCTTTAAATTTCCCGCGTTTATACTGCTGGTCGCCTTGTTCACCAGCGGCTGTTCCGTGCTGCCTGAGAGTACACCAAATCAGCTTTACCGCCTCCCTGCACCGGAGATAGCGCCGTTTGACGCCCCTCCTCAGCCGGTGGCACTCAGCGTGCAACCTCCAAAAGCTGGTAGGCTTTTAGGCAGCGACAACATTGTTGTTTGGCCTGACGGAAACCAAGTCAGCGTTTACGGCGACGCGCGCTGGTACGATAATTCCCCAGCCATGTTACAAAGCGCATGGATCAATGCCATCCAGCAGAGCGCGATTGTCAGCCACGTAAGCGCTGACCGCCAAGGCGAGGATTACCAACTCACCAGCGAATTACGAGACTTTCACATCGTCTATAACGATGGCACCCCCCAGGCAGTGATGCGCGTAGACCTCGTGCTACAAGACAGCGCCAGCGGCGAGCGACTTGCCACGACCCAACTTCAGGCCTCGCAAACAGCGGAAAATGAACACGTTGGAGCAGTGGTCGACGCTCTCGGCATCGCTGCCGAACGCGTCAGCCAAGCGCTAATTGAGTGGCTACACCTCAGCTTGCTGGAGCGCTAAGAATCGACGTGGGTCACGCGGGTAAAAGCGTTCAGGCTGGCGCGCAAGGTGGGTAAACGCGCGAGTGTCTTTGTATGGCATCTTCATGTAGCCAGAGACACCGAGCCCTTCGATATCGGGCACGGCGGCTAAGATCACCGCGAGCTGACGCTGAAACTCAGCTTCTTTATGGACATCAAGCAGCCGGTAATAGCTATGGATTTTGAGGTGCTCCGGTAACGCCTCGAAAATAATCATGCCGGTATGGTGGATGGAATTGAGCCGCTCAAGCGCAGTAATTATCGGCGATGGCAGAGCTAAATGCTCTTCTGGGTCAGGGCCATCTTCGAAGTAACTGTGCTGGCGCGAGCGATCCTCCACCTCAGGCATATCGCTCACCTCGTAGGGGATCGTCATCGAAGGCTCAGGATAAAATGCCTCACTTGCCGAGGCGCGCTCCAAGTGAAGCGTTTTACGCGCGTCGAACAGACAGCTTTTGAAAACCCCCTGGCGGTGAATGGCGCGCGCTAGGTGCACCATATTATTCACCGCCTGGGTGAAAGCTGGCTTTAGCGCCGGGTCGTGCAGGTTAAGCGACGAATCGATATACACCCCCTCGGGCTCCCAACGTACCGCTAAGCCACCTACGACGGGGTATTTTCCCAACCGGCTGACCGAGGCTAAAAACGCTTTTTCGGTTTCGCCCATGCCTTGCATGAACTGCTTGTAGTAGCGGTCAAGCTGCACGTCATTGACGTCGTTGAGGGTTTCCACGACGTTCGCCTCGCGCAGAAAAGATTTACGCGAGCTATATACCACGGTATCGATCTCGCGCTCGCTCGACCGCGCCCACACAGGAATCAGCGGCAAAGGTTCCGGCGAAGGCAAATCCAACATAACAAGTTTGGCCAATCGCGGCATCGCTTCCAGAAAGTGATCCCCTGCACGACGGCGCACCGCCGGATCACTATCCAACATGCCATCTAACGTGCGGGCAAACTCCATCGGTAACCCCAGCGATGTTGCGGGAATCGCCCGATAGCCAAAGCGACACGATTGCGCCGATGCCAGCGCATACAACGTGCCCGCCGCGCCCTGCTCGTCAAAACGTGGCGACGACAGTGCGCCGTTAAGCTGCTCCTCGCCAATAAAGTAAACATCGCCCAGCCTTGCGTTGGTTTGCTGCAGGTCCGACGACATCAGCTCCATCACATTGGCGGCAACAAACTGCAGCTTGGCATCAAGCTGGGCAAAAACTGACGACCCCCAATCGATTAACGCAATCGCTTCGCGCGCAGGGTCAAACACCAAATTGGAGGGCTTAATATCGCCATGCACCACGGGGCGCGCCTGGGGGCCGGACTCACGCCGCAACGCCTTGAGAATATCCGCTAACTGGGCGGCAATTCGCACGATCAAACGCGGTGAAAGTTTTCCTTCGCGCAGCGAGACTTCTTCTAGGTTCCAACCGGGGGCGCGCTCCATGGCCAAAATCGATTGGCCACGCACACGTTGGTACGCTTCCAGCGCGGGGATACGCGGGTGTGCGACTTGCTCCAGCATGAACGCCTCCTCCTCAAGGCGCTCCTGCAGGTGAGTAGGCAGCGTGATTCGTGAGAACTTGAACACCAGATCGCGCGGAATATTACCCGGTGGCGGCGTGGTACGCCCGGCAAACACAAAGCCATAAGCGCCCTTACCAATCAGCTCGATATCCCGGTAACCCAGCTGGGATAGCTGGGTTTGGCATAGCGCTACCCACTCTTTTAACTTACGCGCATCTTGGTGGCTGAGCAGATAGATCGATTGATCTTCCGGGATGTAAAACTGCTGCAAGGGCGCTTCGGCCATGACAAGCTCCTATCTTCAAAGCTCTTATCCATCAAGGCTCTTATCCGTCAACGCTAGCGCAATTGCAGCAGCATCGTCTCGGGTGCTTCCAGGTACGCTTTCCACTGGTTACAAAAACGCGCAATGGTGCCACCGTCGATAAAGCGATGATCGCCCGCCCACGTTACGGTGAGTATTGCTCGACGCGTCACATTGCCCGCCTCATCAAAGCGCGGCAACCACTGCGTTTTGCCGATGGCCACAATCGCCCCTTCCGGTGCGTTGATAATCGGCGACGCGTAAGTTCCCCCCATCGCACCAATGTTGGAGATGGTAATCGTGCCACCTTTAAGATCCGCTTGTTCGACACGCCCTTCTCGCGCGGCTTGGGTCAAACGCCCGACCTCACCGGCGACTTCCAACAATGAGAGCGCCCCAACATTTTTCACGTTTGGCACCAAAAGCCCTACCTTACTATCCACCGCCATGCCGATATTGCACTCAGGGTAGTAAGCAAGCTCGGTGGCCTCGGGGTTTAGCTGGGCATTCAGAACCGGGTGGGCGTCTACGGCCAATGCCATCGCTTTCATGAAAAACGGCATCAATGTCAGTCGCTCACCCAGCGTCTCCGCTTGGGGCTTCAAACGCTCGCGCAGCGCAAGCAGCTCGGTCACATCAATCTCTTCACCGTACTGAAAGTGAGGGATGGTCGTGGCCGCGGCCACCATCTGTTTGGCCATGGCGGCGCGCACGCCGCGTAGCGGCTCTACCCGCGGCGCATTTTGCGAGGCAGGGGCGCTGGCACGCGTTTCCGGAGCCTCCAGATACCCCAAGACGTCTTCTTTTAATACACGACCATCCTTGCCCGAACCAGCAATCATGGATAAATCCAACCCGTGCTCACGTACCAACCGTCGCACGGCGGGACTCGCCGGCGTTTTACCGTAGGCGCCGCCAGCCTTGGCAGCTGCCGTTTCAGAGCTCTCCAACTGGGGCGCAGTTTTTGGCGCTGGCGATGCACTGGATTCCGGCGAGGAGCTAGTTTTCTGCGTATTTTCCTGCGGCGCGGAAACACTTGTCTTCTCACTAGGTGCTTCATCGTTATCCGATGATGCCGTATCGCCTTCGGCCTGGTAAGCGTAAAGCGGCGCATGCACTTTGGCGATTTGCCCTTGATCCACGTATAGCTTAGTCACCACCCCCGGCTCGGGCGCGGTAATCTCCACCAGTGCCTTATCGGTCATGACCTCCACAACCGGCTGATCTTCTTCGATGGTGTCGCCTTCGGCCACGCGCCATTCGACCACTTCACACTCAACAATCCCTTCGCCGATATCCGGCAGCATGAAATCGCTCATCACTGTCTCCTCTTATGCACGTCAATCGGCATTAAAAATTAACGCTATGTTGAATCGCTTCGAAAATTTTCAGGTGATCGGGGAAGTACTCTTTCTCCAGCGTCAGTGGGAAAGGCGTATCCAGCCCCGTCACCCGTGCGATAGGCGACTCTAAATAGAGGAAACAACGCTCTTGAATTGTCGTGGCAATTTCACCAGCAAAGCCACCGGTTAACGGCGCTTCGTGGGTAATAACCAAGCGCCCAGTTTTGAGTACCGATTCCGCCACGGTATCCGCATCCCAAGGCAAAAGGCTTCTCAGGTCGATCACTTCACAGGCAATGCCCGCTTCTTCGGCAAGCGCCACGGCTTTGTCGATCACTTCCATCTGTGCGCCCCAGCCCACCACGGTGACATCGGTGCCCTCCTTGGTGACTTCTGCCTCGCCAATCGGCAGCTGGTAATCCTCCTCGGGTACCTCACCGGTGGAGGCGCGGTAAAGCCGTTTAGGCTCGAAAAAGATCACCGGGTCGGGGTCGCGAATGGCAGCAAGAAGCAAGCCTTTGGCTTGATAAGGGTTACGCGGCACTACCACTTTCAGGCCGGGCGTATGAGCAAAATACGCCTCAGGTGATTGCGAGTGATAAAGCCCGCCGTTGATGCCGCCCCCGTAAGGGGTACGAATGGTTAAACCACCGACGTTAAAAAGATCGCCCGAGCGGTAGCGAAATTTCGCCGTCTCGTTAACGATTTGATCAAACGCCGGGAAGATATAATCGGCAAACTGGATCTCAGCGACCGGTACTCCACCTTGAGCAGCCAAACCGTTGGCAAACCCGATAATGCCTTGCTCAACCAGCGGGGTATTAAAACAACGTGCTTTACCGTACTTTTCCTGCAAATGGCTCGTCGCGCGGAATACCCCGCCAAAAATGCCGACATCTTCGCCAAAGCAGACCACTTTTTCATCTTCCGCCATGGCGATATCCAAGGCGTTATTGATGGCTTGAAGCATGTTCATCGTCGGCATGTTATTCCCCTTCCGCCTGGTTAGCGACATCGCGCACATCGAGATCGAGCGATTTTGCACCGCGCGGGTACGCCTCTGGGTAGCGACGAATATGTTGCTTGAGGGCATCAAACTGATGCTGCAACGCTGGTGTCACATCGGCGTAAACATCACTGATCAATGTATCGAGTGCCGGAGATGGCCGCTTTTCAGCACGCTTCATCGTTTCTAGCACTTCGCGACGCAAGCGCTCCTGTGTTTCGGCCTCTTCGTCATCGCTCCACCACTCCTTGTGGTTTAGCCATTTTTGCATACGCAGGATGGGGTCTTTTAACCGCCACGTTTCCTCTTCACTCTTGGCGCGGTACCCAGAAGGGTCGTCCGAGGAGGAGTGCGCGGCCAAGCGGTACGTCATCGCTTCGATCAGCACCGGTTGGTTTTTTTCCACGGCGATCTTGCGCGCTTGGTGCGTCGCCTCATAGACGGCCAACACATCGTTTCCATCAACGCGGATGACGTGCATACGATAGCCAAAAGCGCGCGGGGCGATGCCATCGGCGGCAAACTGTTCGTTCGCGGGAGTGGAAATTGCGTAGCCGTTATTACGGCAGAAGAAGATCACCGGCACCTGATGCACCGAGGCCATGTTCAACGCGGCATGAAAATCCCCTTCAGAGGCAGCGCCTTCACCAAAGAACGTCAGCGTGCAGTGTCCCTCTTTGGCCAGTTTTTGCCCGTACGCGTAGCCGGCTGCCTGCGGTATCTGGGTCGCGAGCGGTGAGGAAATCGTCATGTAGTGCAGTTTGCGCGAGCCATAGTGCACGGGCATCTGACGTCCTTTGCCGTAATCGAGCTCATTACCGAAGAGTTGGTTCATAAACTCATCAAAGCTGAAGCCACGATACATCAATGCGCCTTGCTCACGGTACTGCGCCATGATCATGTCAGCATCATCAAGGGCTGCGGTCGCCCCCACGACTGCTGCCTCTTCACCGGTACACTGCATATAGAACGACAACCGCCCCTGGCGCTGGGCAGCCATCATGCGTTCATCCATAATGCGGGTCGAAAGCATGGCATGGTAAATGCGGCGGGCGTGATCCCGGGTCAACTCGGGGGCTTGCGCTTCGTCATGAAGCTCGCCCTCCGGGTTCAATACCCTGAAGGTGGGAATCGAAAACTCATCACCGGTCATAAAGTCCGGCGCGTAACTCGTCTGTGTCATGATTATTGTCCTTGTCTTGCCCCTTTTGAGGGCAGTGTTGTCGGTTTTTTCCCGTTTCGCCAGGGGATTTCCCCAGCATCGGTCAACGCAACATGTCACACGTGAAAAGTCACATGTAACAACACGACACTAACGCAGTCACTTCCTTTACGGCATTCGACTTAAGCGGTATGCGAACGCAGCCGCCGCTGTATCACTTCAAAAAAACTGTCCACGCTCAGCGCCAACAAGGCAATGACCAATGCCCCCTGTACCACATAGGCCATATTGGTATTAATGATACCGGCGATAATCGGGTCGCCCAGATTGCTCGCGCCCACTGTTGAGCCCAACGCGGCGGTCGCAATGTTAATGGTAATGGAAGTGCGCACGCCGGCAAGAATCACGGGTGCCGCCAGTGGAAGCTCGACCTGGCGTAGAATTTGGCCATCGGTCATGCCCATCCCTCGCGCCGACGAAATCGTCGCGGGGTCGACATCTTTTAGGCCAGCAATCGTATTGCGCACAATCGGTAACAACCCATAAAGCACCAGGGCGACAATAATGGGCAGCGTGCCAAACCCCAGTGCCGGCACGGCCAGCGCCAGCACCGCGACAGGCGGAAACGTCTGCCCCAACGAGGCCACCTGTGTGGCAAGGGGTAAAAAATCACGTCCCCACTGCCGTGTTACCGCGACGCCAGCTAAAAGGCCCACGCTAACCGTAACGAGAGCGGCAATGCCGACCACAAATAAATGCCGCCCTAAGAGCGTGATAAAATCCGCACGCTGATAAATCACTTGGCGGGCATCAGGCGCTAACCAACGAAAGACAGCTTCAGCTGCTGGCATTGCCACAACCGCCAAAGCCAGCAGCACTACCCATATCACGGGAACTAGTAGCTGCGCAGGATGGTAGGTGGAAAGAGAAAGCTGAGGCTTACGACTCACGCGAACTTCCTTGTTCTGATGAGTGGGCTTCCTTGACGAGTTTGCGTAGTGATAGTTCTCCAACCGGCATATCGTGCTGGTCCACCACGGTCAGCCGCTCGCTATGGTCGCGCAACATCATTGAGAGCGCCTGGCGCAACGTATAGCGGGCGGGGATACGCGACTGCGCCGGAAGCGTCGGCCCAAGCGGTGCCATGTGATCTTTCACGCGTGTGAGCGACGCCTGCTTCAGCCCCCTCTCCAAACCGCCTAAAAGTGAATCGACAAAGGCATCGGCCGGCTTTTGCAAAAGAGACAGTGGGGTGCCCTGCTGAATAATTTTGCCAGCACGCATAACCACTAAGTGATCCGCTAAACGCAGCGCTTCATCCATATCGTGGGTGACAAACACGATGGTTTTATGCAATCGTGCCTGCAACTGCATTAGCATTTCTTGGAGTTTTTCGCGGGTAATGGGATCGAGCGCGCCAAAGGGCTCATCCATCAGCAAAATATCCGGATCCGCTGCGAGCGCACGCGCTACCCCGACCCGCTGCGCCTGCCCGCCGGAAAGCTGATGCGGGTACTTATTAGCAAATTCTCCGACCGGTAATCCCAGAAGCTGCATCAATTCTTCAACACGTCGATGCACTTGGCTTGCCGGCCACTTGAGAAGCCGCGGCACTAAGCCAATATTGCGCGCGACGTTCCAGTGCGGGAAAAGCCCTGTATTTTGAATCACATAGCCAATGCGGCGGCGTAGAAGTACGGGATCGTAGTCAGAAATCGCCTGCTCATCGAGCAAAATTTCCCCTTCACTGTGCGCTAGTAAACGGTTGATCATGCGCAGCGTAGTGGATTTACCGCACCCAGACGTTCCCACTAAGGCACAAAATTTCCCCTTGGGGACACTCAGCGACACATCGTCAACGGCCACGGTATCGTCAAAATATTTGCAAACGTTACGTAGCTCAATCATACGCCGCTCCCCGGCGCAACTTCGCTGCCAAAGCGCCTATTCCTGCATCCGCAGCGAGCGCCATGACCAAGATAGGCAATGCCCCTAGTAACACCATATCCATCGCGGCTTGCCCTAATCCTTGAAAAATAAATGCGCCCAGACCACCGGCGCCAATTAGCGCTGCCACCGCCGTTAAACCGATGGCTTGGACCATCGTGATGCGCACCCCTTCGAGCAAAATCGGCAGCGCTAGTGGTACGCGTACCTGCCAAAACCGCTGCGAAGTACGCATCCCCATACCGGTGGCTGCATCAAGCACATCGGGGCTTACGGCTTCTAGCGCCACATAGGTATTACGTACGATCGGCAAGAGGCTGTAGATGATCAACGCAATCAGAGCGGGCGTCCAACCAATTCCTTTAATGCCTAACTGTGCGGCAAAGGGAACATTTGCCGAAAGCCACGCCAGCGGAGCCAGTAACAAACCAAAAAGCGCTAGGCTGGGCACTGTCTGAAAAAAATTCAGCAGCGCAAAGCCGCCTCGCTGAAGGCGATAAAAGCGACGCATCAAGAGTGCTATCCCCATGCCCAGTACGATGCTGACGCTCACAGCAATTGTGACCAGCGCTAGATGTTGGCGAATTGCTTGATAAAACTGTGCCTCACGGACCTGAAACTCTTGCACCAGCGCTAGGCTATCCAGCCAAAGGGCAGCGCACCCCAACCATACAGCGCCAATTCCTATTAGCAGAAGTGCCATCCACCCCCGTGCTAAGGATAAACGCAAGCGCAACTCGATCAGCCCCAAAAGGGCTAAGAACATCACCACCCAATAAGCCGGCCCGATACCGAGCCGCGCCTGGGGTTGCGAGGCATCAACCAACCAGTGGCTAGCCGCCATTAACCCAAACGGCATTAGCAGTAATAACAGCACCATCGCCGCAAACTGGGCCACGTAGCTCAACCGTGTACGCTCGGGATAGCTTGCGAGCACCAACATGGCAAGAATGATTAACGACGCGAGTGCGCCACCTCCCCAACTCAACGCCTGCCAAACGGGGTAGCCGGTACCGGATACAATCCGGTTGGCCGCAACACTAACCGTTGGAAGTCCCCATACCGCTGCCAGCATTGCAAGACCCAACGTCAGAATTACCCAGTTGGGTCGCCACTGTGAAAAGCGTCCCTGCGTGGGTAGCGCGTCCTTCAACGGCATAGATTATTGACCCGAGGTATTGCGGCGTAAATTGTCCAAGTAGTCTTGAGCCACTTGCTCAGCTGCAAGGCCATTGACGGCGACATCGGCATTCAACCGCTGCAGCGTTTCAAGGTCTAGAGAAGTAAAAACCGTTTCCAGCGCGGGTTCTATCTGCGGGTACTGTTCAAGTACGTCTTCGCGCACCACGGGGGCGGGCTGATAAACCGGCTGCACCCCTTTAGAATCTTCCAGCACGACAAGCCCTAGCGCACTTAGTCCGCCATCGGTGCCATACGTCATTGCTGCATTGGTACCACTGGTTTGCTGCGCGGCCGCGCGCATGGTGGCGGCGGTATTACCCCCAGAGAGCACCAGCAGCTGATCTTCGCTTAGCTCAAATCCATAAGCCTCTTGGAAGGCAGGTAGGGCCTGTTCGGACTCAACGAACTCAGCGCTCGCCGCGAACTTAAACTCACCGCCCGAGGCCAGGTAATCGGCTAAATCTTCCAGCGTTTCTAACCCATGTTCACGGGCTATGTCCTGGCGCACGCTCATCGCCCAGGTATTGTTGGCGCTGGCAGGCGTGAGCCAAACCAGCCCGTTCTCGGCATCGCGCTCGCGTACCGTTTGGTACGCTTTTTCCGCATTGTTCCAGACCGGGCTGTCGGCCATATCGAAAAAGAACGCGCCATTACCTGTGTACTCTGGGTAGAGGTCAATTTCCCCAGTTTTTAGCGCTTGTCTCACCACGCTGGTGGCGCCTAGCTGCAAACGGTTTTCGGTGGGAATCCCCTCGTGCTCAAGCGTTTGGAGTATCAACTCGCCTAGCACGCCCCCTTCGGTATCAATTTTAGAAGACACTACTACGGGACCGTTTTCCTGGGCCTGAGCCGAGGCCATGAAGGCTGCCGAGATAACGCTTGTCGCAATGATTGATGTCGTGAGGCGCATAGTCACGTTCCTTTTCAAGCAGAGGCAACGGGCCTCTGTCGCGGATTGGGCAAATTTAGCGGTTCACGATGGAGTATAAGACCTCAGTGCGTTGAAGTCAGACGTCCGCAAGCAACTGGCGCGACTTAGGCAGTTTCTACTACCCATGTCGTGCCTTCGCGTGAGTCTTTAAGCACAACACCTTGCGCGGCGAGCTCATCGCGAATGGCATCCGCCTTGGCAAAATCTTTGTTAGCTTTTGCCTCGGCACGTTCACTGATTTTCGCCTCGATTTCGGCTTCACTCAGCGAGAGTGCCTGCCCTCCTTTCAAAAAGGCCTCCGGCGACTGCTGCAACAGACCGAGCATTTCGGCCAGCGCTTTAAGCTCGTGCGCGAGTGTCGTCGCTTGCTCGAGGTCACTGCTTTTGACGCGATTAAGTTCGCGTACCAAATCAAACAGTACCGACAGCGCTTCAGGGGTATTAAAGTCATCATCCATCGCGGCAACGAAACGCTCGCGGTAAATGCTATTAGCGGCACCCAATTCAGCACCCGCATTTGGCATCGATTCTCCAAGCGCCAGTCCTTCGAGCGACGTGTAAAAACGTACTAGCGACTTGCGCGCATCAATTAGTGAATCCACCGAGTAATTGATCGGGCTGCGATAGTGGCTGGCCACCAGCAGATAGCGCACGACTTCCGCATCGTGCTCGCCTAATACATCACGGATGGTGAAGAAATTGCCCAATGACTTGGACATCTTCTCTTGATTTACGCGGACCGCGCCAGCGTGCATCCATGTATTGACGAAGGGCTTACCATTAGCTGCTTCAGACTGAGCAATTTCGTTTTCGTGATGAGGGAAGGTCAAATCCGGTCCGCCGCCATGGATATCAAAGGTATCGCCTAAGCAGCACTTCGACATCGCGGAACACTCAATATGCCAACCGGGGCGGCCGTCACCCCAGGGAGAAGCCCAATGGGCCTCGCCAGATTTGGCCGCTTTCCACAGCACAAAGTCGAGCGGGTCTTCCTTATGCGCATCGACATCGACACGGGCGCCAGAACGCATATCATTGAGATTGCGGTTATTAAGCTTACCGTAGCCCTCAAACTTGCGCACCCGATAGTAGACGTCGCCATTATCCGCTGCGTAAGCGTATCCTTTCGTGATCAGCGTTTCGATCATGGCGATAATGTCTTTGATGTGGCGTGTTGCACGCGGCTCTTCATCCGGCGGCAGCACGCTCAGGCGCGCCTCGTCTTCGTGCATGGCCGCGATCATGCGCTCAGTCAGCGCCGTGATACTTTCGCCATTTTCATCGGCGCGCTTTAATATTTTGTCGTCGATATCGGTAACGTTACGCACGTAGGTTACGTCATACCCCCGCGCGCGCAGATAGCGGGTGATAACGTCAAATGCGACCATGACGCGAGCGTGCCCCAGATGGCAGTAGTCATACACGGTCATCCCGCAGACATACATGCGCACCTTCCCTGGTTCAAGCGTTTGGAAAGGCTCTTTGCGACGCGTTAACGTATTGTAAATCTGCATAGCCCCTCCTCTAGCCTTTCTGCTTAATTTTCGCCCAGGTATCTTTCAGGCTCACGGTACGGTTGAATACCAAATGCTCCGGCGTTGATGCGTGACGGTCAGCGCAGAAATAGCCAACGCGCTCAAACTGAAAACGCGACTCTGGCGTGGCATGGGCCAAGCCTGGCTCGCCAATCGCTTGGCAAACGCTGAGTGATTCCGGATTCAGGTGCTCTAAAAAGTCGGCGTCTTTGTCTTTGTCGGGCTGCTCTTCCAAGAAGAGGTTGTCGTATAAACGCACTTCCAACGGTACACCATGAACGGCGCTCACCCAGTGGATGACGCCCTTCACCTTACGGCCTTCCGGGTTTTTGCCCAGCGTATCGAAATCCACCGAGCAATGAAGCGCTGTTATTTCGCCGCTTTCATCCTTAATAACGTCATCGCAGCGAATCACATAAGAATTGCGTAGTCGCACTTCTTTACCCGGCGCTAAGCGGAAGAACTTTTTCGGCGGCTCTTCCATAAAATCTTCATGGTCGATGTAAAGCTCGCGGGTAAACGGCACGCGGCGCACCGGCATATCATCCCGCGCCGGATGGCCGAGTACGTCATATACTTCCTCATGCCCTTCGGGAACATTGGTCAGCACGACTTTTAGCGGCTTCAACACACACATTGCACGCGGTGCGCTGTCTTCAAGATCAGAGCGAATGGCGTGAGTGAGCATGGCGATATCCACCAACCCCCCATCAGCCCGGGTCACGCCGATCATGTCGCAGAACTTACGTATCGACGCCGGCGTGTAGCCTCGGCGACGCATACCGGAAATAGTGGGCATCCGAGGGTCATCCCAACCGTCAACAATTCCCTTATCTACCAGCAACTTGAGTTTACGCTTAGACGTCAGCGTATAGTTGAGGTTGAGTCGGGCAAACTCGATCTGACGCGGCTTACTCGGTACTGGCAGGTTATTGAGAAACCACTCGTAAAGCGGACGATGATCTTCAAACTCCAAAGTGCAGATCGAGTGCGTCACCCCCTCAATCGCATCCGACTGACCGTGTGTGAAATCGTAGGAAGGATAGATTTTCCATTTATCGCCGGTCTGGTGGTGGGTCGCATGACGAATGCGATAGAGAATCGGGTCGCGCAGATTGATATTCGGCGACGCCATATCGATCTTCGCCCGCAGCACTTTTTCACTCTCGCCGAATTCACCATCACGCATGCGCGCTAGCAGATCGAGGTTTTCCTCCGCATTGCGCTCGCGGTAAGGGCTCGGTGTTCCCGCCTCAGTGAGAGTGCCACGATATTCACGAATTTCGTCAGGCGAGAGATCATCAACGTAGGCTTTGCCTTCACGGATCAAGTGCTGCGCCCAAGTATAGAGCTGGTCAAAGTAGTCGGAAGCAAAACGCACAGGGCCTGCCCACTCAAAGCCTAGCCAGCTGACATCTTCTTTGATGGCGTCAATATAGGCTTGTTCCTCCTTCGCCGGGTTGGTGTCATCAAAGCGCAAATGGCAGTCACCACCCATCTGCTGCGCTAAACCGAAGTTCAAACAGATCGACTTCGCATGGCCAATATGCAGGAAGCCGTTTGGTTCAGGCGGAAAGCGCGTCACAATGTTGGTGACCTGGCCGCCCTCAATCTCTTCGCGTACTTGGTTACGAATAAAATTCGGCGCTGGGGTGGTCTCGTTGGTCATGGTGGAGTTGGTAACCTCATGGTGGATGGCGTGCTAGGCTTCGCGGTGCCAAGCAAAACCGCTATTATAACGTGACGCCTGAGCATAGCACCAAGGCGAAGGCCTTTATTGAACAGGAATTTACCTATGATCGTATTACAGACTAACCTCGGTGACATCACCATTGCACTTAACCACGAAAAAGCACCGGTGACAGCGGCCAACTTTGAGCAGTATGTGCGCGATGGATTTTATGACGGCACGCTATTTCACCGCGTCATTGACGGCTTTATGGTTCAAGGGGGTGGTTTCGACCAGGACTTCAATCAAAAGCCTACCCGCGACCCGATTGAAAATGAAGCCGATAATGGCCTAAAAAACACCGAAGGCACGCTGGCAATGGCGCGCACTCAAGACCCACATTCCGCGACGGCGCAATTCTTTATTAACATTAACAACAATACCTTCTTAGATCATAGCGGCAAATCGGTACAGGGCTGGGGCTACGCGGTATTCGGGGAAGTGGTCGACGGCATGGATGTCGTGGAGATGATTAAAAATGTCAGCACCACGCGCCGTGGCATGCATGCCGATGTCCCTGCCGATGACATTATTATTGAGCGCGCCTACGTCAAGGATGCTGACTAAATAAACGGAGAGCCTTATGCGCACTCTGCTGATAGCCGATTTACACCTTAGCGAGCGCACCCCTGAAATAACTCAAGGGTTTCTCGACTACTTAGCCACCACGGCGGTGGATGCGGAAGCCGTTTATATTTTAGGCGATTTGTTTGATGCCTGGATTGGCGACGATCTACTTGATTACCCACACCCGCTCGCTGATATCGCCAAACAGGTTGCAGCGGCTTTATCCAAACTTGGCGACAACGGTACGCGTATTTGCTTGATGCACGGCAACCGTGACTTTTTTATCGGCCAGCGCTTCGCTGATGCTTGTAGCGCAACTCTCTTGCCGGATATTCAAGAAGCCGAGCTTCACGGGATTCCTCTCGTACTGCTGCACGGCGATAGCCTTTGCACGCTGGATAAGGAGTACATGGCGTTTCGTCAGCAATCTCGCGATCCACAATGGCAAGCACAAATGCTTGAGCTGCCGCTTGAGCAACGTCTGGAACTGGCCACCAGTTTGCGCCAGCAATCAGGTGACGCCAACGCCACAAAAGCGCAAGCCATCATGGATGTGACACCTTCCGAAGTAGTGAAACTGATGGAGAAGCGCGGAGTCGCGACGATGATTCATGGCCATACTCACCGACCCAAGGTGCATGACCTAACCGTTGATGGCGTGCCTGCCAAACGCTTTGTACTAGGGGATTGGGATAGCCAACATGGCTGGGATATTGTGATCGATGACGAGACAGGCAGCGCAAAGGCACCACGCTTGCGTCAATTCCCTCTAAACCAACCGCCTGTAAGCTAAAGCACCACAAAAAAATGCCGCCCCTAGAAAGGGCGGCATTTTTCTACAACACATCACGCCTGATTCGCTTTAGCGACGCTCGATTTCCGCGTCGCTACGTAGATCATCAATTAGACCTTGAATCACGGATTGCGCGCGCAACTGCTCAGCCATCTGAGCCACAAATCGCTCGGCTTGCTCGTCGACGTCACCATCACTCACGTTATCTAGGGCAATGATGGCAACCCCTTCAGGTAGCTCAACATAACGATAGGTGCTTTCGCCCTCTTCAGGATGCGGCATGCGGAACGCCGCCTGAACTACCATCCGCGGCACCGTGGTATCGGCCTCGCGACTGATGCTATTTACCTCAAGCCAGTCAATCGTTTCGCCTTCAGGGTCAGCGAGCAGAGCTTCGGCTTCTTCCACCAACGCCTGCTGCTGCTTACGCGCTCTGACCGCCGCTTCAGCTTCTTCACGCACCTGCTCTAAAGGCATCACAGTCGCGTCGCGATGTTCTGCTACACGCAATACCATGCGGCGATCATTGTCTAACTCGATCACTTCGCTGTTATAGCGCTCCTCAAGCACGTCTGGGCTAAAGGCTGTTTCCATCACTCCGGGTTCTGACAACACGCCGTCGCCTTCTCCTCTTGCAAGCCAGTCGCTCTCTTGTAACGTCAGGTCAATGTCATCGGCGACGCTTTGTAAGTCTTCTGCGGCAAAACTCTCGTCGATGAGCTGCTGAACGCGTTGGTTAAATTCATCGTCAACTTCACGCATCGCAACGTCTTGGCGCAATCTATCACGCTGCTCTTCAAACGCCGGACGATCAATTTCTTGGACTTGGATAATGTGAAAGGCGTCATCCATCTCGACCGCCGGGGATATTTCACCCTCATCTAGGGAAAAAGCCGCCTCGTCGAACACTTCGCCAAAGAAGCCGCGGCTGATCTCGCCCAGGTCGCCGCCATCTTCAGCGCTTGCGGTATCATCAGAGTAGCGCGCTGCCGTATCAGCAAAGCTCTCACCGCTATCGATTGCGTCTAATGCCGCCTCTGCACGTTCCTGCGCTTGCTCACGCGTTCGTTCATCGCCAAAGGAAATCATGATATGGGCGACACGACGATCCGCATTCTGATTCTGCGTTCGCCACGCTTCACGCAGCTCAGCCTCATCCACCTCAACATCAGCAGCCATTTCTTCACGGTCAATGACGACGTATTCAAGGCGCACTTGTTCAGGCCGCTCAAAACGCTCGGCATTTTCGTTGTAGTAGCGCTCAAGCTCCTCTTGGCTAACGTCTATACCGCTCGCGTCTTCCGCTTTCAAAACATCATAGCGAAAGCTTCGCTGCTGACGCTGCAGCTCGGCTAAGCGCTGCTGTTCGGCTTCCAACGTAAAGTCACTAAAAGCAAGCCCCTGTTGAAGCTGCCGACGCTTCACATCCGTGCGCAGCTCCTGACGAAATGAAAGCGGCGTATACCCTGCTCTGGCCAAGCGATTACGAAACTGCTCAGCGGAAAAAACACCTTCTTGATCTTGGAATTCAGGCAGATTAACGATGAGCTGGTCTAGCTGCTCATCGGAGACGTAGAAACCACCCTCTTCTGCGTACTGAGTCAAAAGGCGCTGGGTAATTAGCTGATCGAGCATTTCGTTACGCAAAGCACGCTCTTGCTCAGGAGGCACTTGCCCAGAGCGCATCGCACGCTGCACTTCAAGCTCTACTTCTTGACGTACAATGGGCTCACCGTTAACCGTCGCCACCTCGTCAGGGTCACCACCAAACAAGCCAAATAGTGACTCCGCGCCAAATAGCGCCATTGCGGCCACCATGACGCCGATAATGATTTTTGCTCCCCAGCTTCTGGAGCCATCGCGAATACTTTGCAGCATGTTAGCCTCAGTTCAAATAGCCAAACGATTTAATTGCACAGTGGCCAAAAATAACATGGGCGCATCGCGTTAACGATGCGCCCATGAGACGATTTCTAAAAACTATCCCTGATACATCGGATTAGTTAACTGCGTCTTTTAATGCCTTACCTGCTTTGAAGCTGGGTACTTTAGCAGCCTTGATCTCAATTGGCTGACCAGTTTGCGGATTGCGACCGGTACGTGCAGCACGCTCTTTGATCGAAAAGGTACCAAAACCTACCAGTGAAACACTCTCGCCTTTCTTGAGGCTATCGGTGACAGACTCCACCATGGCATCCAATGCGCGGGTTGCCGCTGCTTTAGGAATATCAGCAGATGCGGCAATGGCTTCAATCAGCTCGGACTTATTCACACTTCACCCCTTGACTGTTTCAAAAAATGGCTCTGAACGGCATGGTCACCGGTTAGCTCGACGATCAAAATGCAGCTGTATTTTATAGCAATGCCTTGAAATCACTGTCAAGCAACCATGCCGCATTACACCCGCCCAACAAGGCGTTGAGTGTATGGATTAAATAGCTAAACGTATAGACACGGTTACTTTAATGCGTACTTGCCGCAGCGGTATTAGCAAACGATTTATCGCTACTCACGATAGTATCTTTGTCGTATGGCTCGGCTAAGGCAACCGCCAATACATCGTCGATCCAACGTACCGGACGAATATCTAACGCATCCTTAATATTATCTGGCACTTCTTTTAAGTCTCGACGGTTTTCCTCCGGTATGAGAACGGTATTTATACCACCCCGGCGGGCTGCCAGCAATTTCTCCTTTAGCCCCCCGATAGGCAACACTTCTCCACGAAGATTTACCTCGCCAGTCATCGCTACGTTGCAGCGCACTGGGCGACGGCTATATGCGGAAACCATAGCTGTCACCATCGCAATGCCGGCACTGGGGCCATCTTTGGGAGTCGCACCCTCCGGCACGTGAATGTGCAAATCTTCCTTTTCAAAGCGCTCTGGATCAATACCATAGGCATCGGCACGCGCACGCACGACGGTATGCGCAGCACTCACCGACTCTTTCATTACATCGCCAAGTGAACCTGTCTTGTTCACGCGACCTTTCCCCGGCGTTACGACCGATTCGATATTGAGAAGCTCACCACCCACCGATGTCCACGCTAAACCGGTCACACGCCCTACTTGATCTTCTTGATCGGCTAGGCCATAGCTGTACCGGCGAACGCCTGCATACGCTTCAATTTGCTCAGCACTGAGCGTCTGGCCGGCTTGAGCTTGTTTATTACCGCGCTCGTGCTCTAATCGCTCACGTAACACCTTACGCGCGACTTTGGCAATTTGACGCTCAAGCTCACGCACACCTGCTTCACGCGAGTAGTAGCGAATCAGCTCCAGCAGCGCAGAATCATCCAAGTCAATTTCATCGACTTTCAAGCCGTTAGCTTCACGCTGTTTGGGCAGCAAATAACGCTTAGCAATCGCAAGCTTTTCATCTTCGGTGTAGCCCGGCAAACGGATAATTTCCATCCGGTCGAGCAGCGGCCCGGGGATATTCATCGAGTTGGCCGTGCAAATAAACAGCGTCTCAGAGAGGTCATAATCCAACTCCAAATAATGGTCACTGAAGCTGTTATTCTGTTCGGGATCAAGCACTTCCAAAAGTGCCGATGACGGATCACCACGATGATCCATGCCGAGCTTATCCACCTCGTCAAGCAAGAAAAGCGGATTTTTGACCCCCGCACGGCTCATGCGCTGCATCAACTTACCGGGTAGCGAACCGATATACGTACGACGGTGACCACGAATTTCTGACTCATCGCGCACCCCGCCGAGCGCCAAACGCACATACTTGCGGTTAGTCGCACGGGCAATCGAGCGCCCTAGCGAGGTTTTGCCCACCCCCGGCGGGCCCACCAAACAGAGCACTGGGCCTTTCATTTTACGTACGCGCTTTTGTACCGCGAGGTACTCCAATATGCGGGATTTCACTTCATCAAGGCCGTAGTGATCTTCATCGAGCACTTGCTGCGCTTTGACGAGGTCATGCTTAACCCGTGTGCGCTTTTTCCACGGCACCGCGATTAGCCAATCCAAATAAGAGCGCACTACCGTGGCTTCGGCGGAGTTAGCGGACATCATTTTGAGCTTATTAAGCTCCTGAGTGGCTTTCTCCATCGCCTCTTTGGGCATACCCGAATCTTTAATGGCCAGCTCGTACTTTTCTACCTCATTGGGCACATCTTCAAGCTCACCCATTTCTTTCTGAATGGCCTTCATCTGCTCATTGAGGTAATACTCGCGTTGCGTCTTCTCCATCTGCTCTTTAACACGCGTGCGGATACGCTTTTCGACCTGAAGCAGATCAATCTCGGACTCAATCAACGCCATCAGGTGTTCGATACGGTCGCGAACGCGATCCATCTCCAATAACTCTTGCTTGTCGCCAATTTTTAACGACAAATGCGCGCAAATCGTATCCACCAGGCGGCTCGGATCCTCAATGCCTGACAGAGAGTTAAGCACCTCATTAGGCACTTTT
Organism: Pseudomonadota bacterium; assembly: GCA_051746485.1. Lineage (GTDB taxonomy): Bacteria > Pseudomonadota > Gammaproteobacteria > Pseudomonadales > Halomonadaceae > Vreelandella. The sequence goes on along the minus strand of JBNJFC010000004.1, from coordinate 10,855 downwards.
TTCGATAGCTTGACGTATTGCTCGAACTGATTCAGCAACACCCGTACCAACGCTTCTTGCTCGCGTTCGGTCAGCGGCTGACTATCACGAGGCTCGATATACGCCTGGGTATAGCCATCGTCGTGCTCTTCTATGCGGCCAACATCCGCACGGAAGCTACCTTCAATCAGAACTTTTACCGTGCCATCAGGAAGTTTTAGCAACTGCATGATCTCAGCCACTGTTCCCATGGCGTAAAGATCAGCGTTATCAGGATCATCCTGAGAGGCCTCGCGCTGAGCGACCAGCAAGACGCGTTTATCCGCTTCCATTGCGGCTTCTAACGCTTGAATCGACTTTTCGCGCCCGACAAATAGCGGAATAACCATCTGCGGATAAACCACAACATCCCGCAGCGGTAAAAGTGGGAAACATTGTGTCATTTCGGCGTTCTGCTGCATCGCAGACGTTCCTCGGGAATTCGGGTGAGTAACTAAGATGAAACCATGACGCGCGAGCGAAGCTTGCGCGCTATTCATCTGATAGGCGAGTTAGCCAATGAGCTCGACAATTAGCACACAGTGTAAAATAGCACCTAAGAAAAGTAAGGGGCCGCCGCGGCGACCCCTATGATGGAGCAGATGGGCAGGCAACTATACTAAATACTGCTGCGCCATCCCCCTCTTAACCATCCGTGCCGTCACCCCGTGCGTCTTCTTGCTGCGAATAAATCAGCAATGGATCGCTTTCGCCAGCAATCACAGATGCATCAATGATGACTTGGCTTACGCCTTCGAGTGAAGGAATTTCGTACATGGTGTCGAGCAATACAGACTCCAAAATAGAGCGCAAGCCGCGTGCACCCGTTTTGCGCTCCATAGCTTTTACCGCTACAGCACGCAATGCGTCTTCACGAAACTCAAGTGTCACATCTTCCATCTCAAACAGTTTGACGTACTGTTTAATCAAGGAGTTTTTAGGCTCTGTAAGAATCTCCACTAACGCATCTTCTGTTAGCTCGGTGAGTGTCGCAATCACTGGCACACGACCGACGAACTCGGGTATCAATCCGTACTTGACCAAATCTTCAGGCTCAACATCGGCCAAAAGCTCACCCACGCCACGCGACGAATCTTTACTCTTGACGTTGGCGTTAAAGCCAATACCGCCTTTTTCAGCGCGATCACGTATAACTTTATCCAGACCTGCGAAAGCACCACCAACAATAAACAGAATATTTGCCGTGTGCACTTGCACAAATTCTTGCTGCGGGTGCTTGCGACCACCTTGCGGCGGCACCGATGCTGTTGTGCCTTCAATCAGTTTCAGCAGCGCCTGCTGCACCCCTTCACCCGATACATCGCGAGTGATGGAGGGGTTGTCTGACTTGCGTGAAATCTTATCAATTTCGTCAATATAAACAATTCCACGCTCGGCTTTCTCTACGTCGTATTCGCACTTTTGCAGTAGCTTTTGAATGATGTTTTCGACATCTTCACCCACATAACCCGCCTCGGTCAGTGTGGTTGCATCTGCAATCGTGAAAGGCACGTTCAACAAGCGGGCCATGGTCTCCGCAAGCAAGGTCTTACCGCTACCTGTCGGGCCAATCAGCAGAATGTTGGATTTACCTAGCTCTACATCGCCTTCGCGAACGCCAGACTTTAGTCGCTTGTAGTGGTTATACACCGCTACGGATAGCACCATTTTGGCGCGATCTTGCCCGATGACGTAGTCGTCGAGGGTATAACGAATCTCACGAGGCGTCGGCAGACGCTCCTCATCGCTCTCGGCATCGGCTTCGAGAACTTCCTCGCGAATGATGTCATTACACAGATCGACACACTCATCGCAGATATAAACGGACGGGCCAGCAATCAGCTTACGTACTTCGTTTTGGTTTTTACCACAAAACGAGCAATAAAGCAGTTTGCCCCCTTCGTCTTTGCCTTTGCCGTCGGCCATTCGCGTACCTCTGTCACTGCGGCGGCAGTTACGCCGCCGGAAAGCTCGTTTAAAAAGCGCAGACCTAACCTATAAAGCGCATATCCGTCACGCTATCAGGATGTGGGCCGCTTATCCAGCACCGCGTCAACCAAGCCATACTCTTTTGCTTGGTCGGCGTTCATAAAGTTATCACGGTCGGTATCTTGTGAAACTTTCTCAATATCCTGACCGGTGTGGTGCGCCAGGATTTGGTTCAAGCGATCACGAATACCCAAAATTTCACGAGTATGAATTTCAATATCAGAGGCTTGACCCTGATAGCCGCCGAGCGGCTGGTGAATCATCATTCGTGAATTGGGCAAGCAGAAACGTTTTTCTGCTGCACCGCCAGCAAGCAAGAGAGCACCCATGCTTGCCGCTTGACCGATACACACGGTCGATATATCCGGTTTTACGAACTGCATCGTATCGTAAATTGACATACCCGATGTGACGGAGCCTCCCGGGGAATTAATATAGAGATGAATATCTTTATCCGGGTTTTCCGACTCAAGGAAGAGCAGCTGAGCAACCACTAAGTTAGCCATGTAATCTTCCACAGGGCCAACCAAAAAGATGACACGCTCTTTTAAAAGCCGTGAGTAAATATCGTAGGCTCTTTCCCCTTTGGCGCTCTGCTCAACCACCATGGGCACCAAACCGCCGGCGTTTTGAATATCAAATTCACTCATCAGTGATTCCTTGCCTCCGATGGGGAAAGGTGCGCCGCTAAGCAGCGCACCTATACTAAAGGTGATTAATAAAACAGGGTAATCAGAACGGGAGGCAATTAGGCACTTGCCTGCTCGCCCTCGTCTTCCCCCTCACCTTGCTCAGCCTGCTTTGCCGCTGCCAATACCTGCTGGTAAGACATTTCCACGTCATTTACGTTCGCTTGTTCAAGCAACTTATCGACCGCTTTTTCTTCCAAAATCGCGGACTTCACCTGCGTTTTAAGCTCGTCGTTGCTCATATAATATTCAACGACTTGCTGAGGATCTTGGTACTGCTCCGCTAGCTCTTCCACTTTAGCTTTAATTTCGTCATCAGTGGCGTCTAGCTCATTTGCTTTGATCACTTCAGCTAACAACAAGCCGACCTGCACACGGCCTTTCGCTTGTTCAGCAAACAGCTCATCAGGAAGCTGACTCACATCAAAATCTTCACCAAGGCCGAACTGCTGGGCGGCTTGACGCTTCATGCCGTCGGTTTCTTGCTGAACGAGCGCGCTAGGCACCGGGATTTCATTGGCCTTTTTCAGCGCATCAAGCACCTGTTGCTTGACACGATTATCTACCGCCTGCTCTGCCTCACGACTCATGTTCTTTTTGATTTCGACACGAAATTTGTCTTCGTCGCCGTCTTCAACACCAAAGCGCTCAATGAAGGCCGCGTCAACATCCGGAAGCTTCTGGCCACTTACGCTGTGTACCTTGACGTTGAACGTGGCGTCTTTACCGGCCAAATGTTCTGCTTGGTACTCTTCCGGGAAAGTAACGTTAATCGTCTTCTCATCACCGGCTTTGGCGCCAATTAGCTGCTCTTCAAAACCTGGAATAAAGCTATTGGAACCCAGCACCAATGAGTGATCTTCAGCGCTGCCACCTTCAAACGGCTCGTCGCCTAGGTAGCCCTGGAAATCAATTTTGACCTGATCCCCTTCTTCTGCAGGACGATCAACTTCTTCCCAATCGGCGTTTTGCTTGCGCAGGGTTTCAATCATTTCGTCAACATCGGCGTCAGTCACCTCAACGACCGGGCGCTCAACATCAGTACCTTCGATAGAAGTGAGCTCAACTTGCGGGTACACCTCCATCTTCGCAACGAATTCTAGATCTTTGCCTGCTTCATTTACCGTGGCTTCAATCTGGGGGTAGCCTGCCGGGTTCAGCTCTTCATCGGTGATAGCACGTACGTAGTGTTCACGCATCGACTCGCCCACAACATCGTTGCGAACATCTTGGCCATAGCGCTGTTGAACCACAGCCATTGGCACCCGACCTTTGCGGAAACCGTTCAAGCGAACGTTTTTCGCGGTTTCTTTCAAGCGAGTGCTGACGGCCTCATCGATTTCAGCGGCCGGCACTTGAATGGTGAGGCGGCGTTCGATTGGGGAGGTCGTCTCGACGGAAACTTGCATGAATTGTCCTCTAGCGGCTGGGCGTTATGTTAGTCACAAAATTATGTTCAAGGGCCGATTTTAAGAACCCTGGCGCACGGTGGCAAGCGCCATGCACGCTACATGGGGCCAGCATAGGTAATTACAAGGGGTTTACCGCCCTGCCAGGGGGGCATTTCTCACTCTTTCACTCTCATTTTCTCAAACCTCATGGTGATAACGGCTTCGCAGCTAGCACCAACGTGTTAATCTGGCACACCATATTCATCATCTCATGCCACGTGTTGTCGTTTCTTATGAGTCAAAATTTACCCATCTCACGCGTCATGCAAACCGGCATTTTACAGTGCGCACCTGATACGCCTCTTTGCGAGGCAGCAAGGCGCATGTCGGAGCGCCATTGTAGCTCAATTCTCGTGATGGAGGATGAGCGCGCTGTGGGCATTTGGACGGAACACGACGCACTGAATATCGACTTTGGCGATGTTGATGCCGTTCGCCAGCCTATCTCCCAGCGCATGAGCCAGCCAGTTGCCAGCATCTATGCCCACTTACCCCTCGGTGAAGCAGCGCTACAAATTCAGGCACTCGGGCGGCGCCACTTACTGGTCATCGACACCAACGACTTGCCAGTTGGCATCTTATCGCAAACCGACATTGCCCTAAACCAAGGGCTTGAACCCTATTTGCGTTTACGCGAAGTACACGCCGCGATGCGAACGGCACCTCTTGTGCTTCCGGGAGACATGCTGCTCGCAACAGCCGCACATGAAATGCATCTCCATAAGCAAGATGCCGCTGTTATTTTACTCGACAATGCGTTGGGTATTTTAACCGAGCGCGATTTAGTACGCTTTATTGCCCGCCATCCGGGCAACACGCCGATTGCGGAACTCGCAAGCCAACCCCTGCTCACCATTGATGAAAAAGCAGCGCTGATCCATGCTCGCGACCTTTTAATTGACCACCGTATTCGCCATCTCGCGGTTCTCGATCCACAAGGCAATATCAGCGGCTTGCTCGGATTTCGTGACATGCTGGCAGGCGCTGAGCATCTGTATCTCGAGGATTTGCGTCAAGCACTGGAGCAGCGTGATTCTGCACTGGCCACATCACGGCAGCACTTGCAGCTGGCAGAGCGAGTAATCGACTCCTCGCTTGAGGGTATTGTCATCACCGACCCCACAACACGTATCGAGTTTATCAACCCTGCGTTCACGCACATGACGGGGTATGCGCTAGAGGATGTTGTGGGTAAAACGCCTCGCGTTCTTTCCTCAGGTCGACAAGATGATGCCTTCTACCAACAAATGTGGGACACCCTAAAAGCACACGGCTACTGGCGCGGAGAAGTGTGGAATCGTAAGAAAACGGGCGAGCTCTACCTTGAGCTATTGACCATTACCGCTATCACCAATGATGACGGTGACACACAGCATTACGCAGGGCTGTTTACCGACATCACCCATATTCGTGAAAACGAACAGCAAATTCGCCACCTTGCCTATTACGATGTTTTGACGCGACTCCCTAACCGCCGCCTACTTGAAGACCGCATCACCCTGGCGATTCGCCACGCCCACCGTTCAAACGAGCCGCTAGCCGTTATTTTTATCGATCTTGACCATTTCAAACAAGTCAATGACACGTTAGGGCATGCCGTTGGCGATGAACTTCTGCTTCAAGCGTCTGAACGAATGCAAGAGAAGCTGCGTGAGGATGACACGCTTGCGCGCCTGGGAGGCGATGAGTTTATTGCCCTACTGCCCGGTATTGGCGATTTCTCTGAAGCAACTCGCATCGCTCAACGCTTAATCGACACCGTCAGTGCTCCCTATAGCATTAACAACCATACATTCCGTATTGGTTGCAGCTTAGGGGTGAGTCTCTACCCTGATGATGGTGATGATTCAGAGACGCTGATTCAAAATGCCGACGCCGCCATGTATCGCGCCAAAAAAGAGGGTCGAAATACCTATCGCCTCTACCGCAGCGAAATGGACCTCGCCGTGCAGCATCATCTCACGCTTGAAACCGAGTTGCGCACCATGCTCGATACGGGGGATGGTCTTTTCATGGTATATCAGCCGCTTGTGAGCCGTGAAACAGGGCTCACCGTTAGCGCAGAAGCACTAGTCCGTTGGCAGCACCCTAACCGCGGCGTCATACCACCCGGCGAGTTTATCCCTTTAGCAGAACGGTCGGGGTTAATCTTGTCGCTAGGCGAGCGCGTCCTCGACAATGTCATTAGCGATATACTCCAGTGGCAGCAGCAAGGCTTAGAGATAGTGCCAATCGCCATCAACTTATCTGCGGCGCAATTCTGGCAAAGCGGATTTGTGCAACACGTGGAACGAAAATTCGCGGATGCCGGCATCTGCCCTGAGCTGATTACTTTTGAACTCACCGAAAGCCTACTGCTGAATAAGCAAGCGCAAGGCATCGAGATACTGACCCACTTAAGCGAGTTAGGCTGTCGTATCGCACTAGATGACTTTGGTACTGGCTACTCATCACTTAGCTATTTGCAACACATCCCCGCACACAGCTTGAAAATCGACCGCAGTTTTATTGAAGCCCTTGACGACCCAAACCAAAGCAGCCGGCCTATCATTGCCGCGATTGCCAGCATGGCGCAGGAATTAGGACTTACGGTGATTGCTGAAGGTGTTGAAAGCGAGGAGCAGTGGGCAATGTTGGGCAACTATGCTATCGATACGATACAAGGCTTTTATACCGGCTACCCCGTTCAAGCCGATACCTTCAGCATGGGCCTTACGAGCCAACTGAGCCGGGCGTGAAAGCGAGCCAACGTTACCCATGCTCATATTTTTAAAGGGCTTGAAGGGCTAGAATAATGCCCTAGCTTGTTTCGCTCCGCCACAAATTCAGTGCATGCATTAAAAGCCCTAACGTCGTTCCATGAGACAGTAGCAATTCCCAGCTAAACCAATCACTCAACAAGCTGTGCCATAACGCCATAACGGCTGTCCCCACAAGCAGCCAAAGCACAAGCTTGCGAAGCAGTATGGGTAACCGATGACGTGCTTTAGAGGTTAATAAGCGCCATTGAATGACCACAAAAGCCAATACGGCAATGATCGCCATGAGCAAAAGTGACTGGTGAGTCTCATGCCCGCCGGCGATATAGCGGGGTAGGGTCGCTAACATCACAATACAAAGCCCAAGTGCCACACTCATGCGTTCAGGCGTCAACGTTTTAGAGGGGGTCATGCTCAAGCCACCTTTAGCTTTTGCGCTTCTATCCACTCTTCGACCCAAGGCACCGCTGCGTCATCAGCCATAAACGTCTCCATGGCATCAATTTCTAGCCGTTCCCCCAAGCGCACTGCACCATGGTCTTCTAGCATCGCGTCAAGCGCGCGCCCTGCACCACAGAAAGTCTCACCATAGGAACTATCACCGAGCGCAATCAAACCATAACGCACTGCAGTAAGGGATGGGCTTTGCTCCGTTAACTGTCGGGTAAAATTAACAAAATTTCCAGGAAAATCACCACTTCCGGTGGTCGAAACACAAAAAAGTGTCAAGTTTTCTGCCGACTGGGTAAGGTCATTCAATGTGGGCTGCTCGATAATCTCGACGTCATATCCTACCTCTTCAAACTGCGGCTTTACTTGTTCAGCCACATCTAAAGCACTGCCGTACATCGTACCTACCAAAATATTGACATTTGGCATCGTTACTCCCTCTGTCAAAGTGTCACACAGCCAACTAAGAAGTCGACAAATACCCGATTAATTTGGTCAAATATTAACACGACCTTGCGAAAAGACGCACGCCTCAACCAGAACCATTATAGGTAAAACGTATGCAACAAACGTTTGAAACGTGGATAACACCGATCATGATCGGCGGTTTAATCTTGTTTATGTGCTTTATTATCTGGGACTTGGCCAAAAAATCGAAAGCTGGCCGTTTTGGTACCTTTATGCTTTTTATTGTATTAGGCGCCGGCATGCTAGGATATGTCCTTAAAGTTGTCATCACTTGGCTAATAGAAGGCAACACAGGCGTATAACCGCGTAATGCCGTAGCAATAATAGAGCGCTACCAAAAAGGAGTGCCACTGAGACACTCCCTAAAATCACCTTCTATCGATCTTAACGCTGATTGCCGTCCACATTGGCTTTATTCTAAAAACCTAGTCAATCGCTATACTGCTCGACCTGCTGCTTAAGCTTCTGCCCTGGCCGGAAAGTCACCACCCGACGAGCAGATATCGGAATTTCCTCGCCGGTTTTAGGGTTACGCCCCGGGCGCTCGCGCTTATCGCGCAGATCAAAGTTGCCAAAACCTGATAATTTTACCTGCTCGTTTTCACGTAGGCAGGCACGAATCTCATCAAAGAAAGCTTCAACCATGGCTTTCGCTTCTCGCTTTGAGAGAGATAGCTCTGCGTGTAAATGCTCCGCGAGCTCCGCTTTGGTCAACGCACCCATAAGGCTTCTCCTTTTAGCACATGCTTGGCCCAGGACAGAAGGCACCACACTTGTTTCATTAACAGCCTTAGCTGATGAGGCCTAACTGCGCAACTCGGCACTAAACTCGCTGCGCACCTGCGCAACAATAGCACTCACCAACTGATTGATTTCATCATCATTTAGCGTGCGCGATGGATGCTGCCAGGTCAAGCCCAATGCAATACTCTTATGCCCTTCGGTCACACCTTTACCGGCGTATACATCAAACAGCTTCACCTGCTTGAGATGCTCACCTGCTTGCTGTGTCGCCACGTCAAGCAATGTCTGCACGGGCACCGTTTCATCAACGATAAAAGCAAGATCTCGGCGAACTTCCGGTTGGCGCGAAAGCGGTTCGAAAGCGGGAATTGCCCCTTCGCTTAATGCATCGAGGCGGACTTCAAACATTAACGCATCGACTTTAAGTCCTAGTCTCGCACGAATTCGCGGGTGCAAGGTGCCAATCCAGCCAACTTCACGATCATTGTGCATTATTTTGGCGCACTGTCCTGGGTGCAGAGAAAGGTGATCTGCCGGCTCAAAACGCCACGCTTGCGAATTCCCCCCTAACGCCATCAAACTTTCTAAGTCACCTTTAAGATCATAGAAATCGATCTCGTCACGTCCACCGGCCCACCCCTCTGGGAAGCGAGTACCACATGCAATAGCGCCGAGCATCGGCGTTTGACTTAGGCTATCAAGGTGGCCGTTAAACACCAGCCCAGTTTCAAATAGCCTCACCCGCGTCTGCTGACGATTAAGATTGTACTCCAGCGCACGCACCAAGCCAGGAAACAAGCTTGCTCGCATCACAGACAGGTCAGCCGAGATGGGATTAGCAAGTGTTGGCGACACCGCCTCAGGCAACAAAGTCGCCTGCAATTCCGGGGCGACAAAACTGTACGTCACCGCTTCCTGATAACCACGCGCGACCATTTGGTGACGCAGCTGAGATTGTGTAACACGCGCTTCATCGTTGGCACGAAGCGCCAAGCGTGCTGCCGGACGACGGACCGGAAGGTTGTTATAACCATGGATCCGCGCAACCTCTTCAATCAAGTCTTCTTCGATGGCAATATCAAAGCGCCAACTTGGCACCTCAACATTCCACGCCTGCTCCGTCACATCAACCTTTAGCCCAAGGCGCTGTAAAATATCAGTGACCTCTTGCTGAGGGAGGGACTTACTCAACGCCTTACGCAGCCGCTCTGCTCGAAAACTGATATGGCGCTTTTTGGGCAGGTGCGCATCGTTTTTCACTTCGTTCAGCGGCCCCGCGTCTCCGCCGCAAATATCCAGCAGTAGACGTGTCGCTCGCTCGATGGCCACAGCGGTTAAGTCGGGGTCTACACCGCGCTCAAAACGGTGCGAAGCATCGGTGTGTAGCCCATAGGAGCGCGCTTGGCCAGCAATGGCTAACGGGGTAAAAAATGCAGACTCTAAGAAAATTGTCTGAGTGTTAGAGCTAACACCGGAGTTTTCGCCCCCCATCACCCCGGCCATCGCCAATGGGCCGTTCTGGTCGGCAATCAGTAAAGTCTCTGGGCGCAGCGCGACATTCTGGCCATCCAGCAATGCCATGCTCTCGCCCTCCTTGGCTAGACGCACCACCACTTCACCGTGAAGATTGTCACGATCAAAAGCATGTAGTGGCTGCCCTAGCTCCAACATTACGTAGTTAGTGACATCGACAACCGGATCAATCGAGCGAATGCCACTGCGACGCAAGCGCTCTACCATCCACAGTGGTGTCGTCGCATTAACGTTCACACCGCGGATTAGTCGACCGATATAGCGCGGGCACTGCGCCGGGGCTTCAATTGACACCGGAAAAGTATCACCGAAAGCAGCGGTGACACTTTCACATGACGGCCCACTCACGGCCAACCGATTAAGCACCCCCACTTCACGCGCCAAACCTTTGAGGCTTAAGCAATCTCCACGATTAGGCGTCAAGTCAACATCAATGGTGTTATCGTCAAGTCCCATATACGCGCGAAAGTCTTCACCGGTAGGCGCATTGGGAGGCAGCACAAAAATACCGAGCGAGGTATCATCCACAAGCCCTAGCTCTGATTCAGAGCAGATCATCCCACGCGATTCAACGCCGCGAAGTTTTGCTTTTTTGATTTTGAAGTTACCGGGAAGAACACCACCAACTCGCGCGAAAGGCACTTTTTGGCCGATCGCTACATTCGGTGCGCCACATACGACCTGCACCGGTTCGGCTGAACCGTCATCGACCGTACAGACATTGAGCTTATCCGCATCGGGATGTTGCTCTTTC
>JBNJFC010000003.1:0-51678 GCA_051746485.1 Pseudomonadota bacterium | reverse complement strand
CGTACAGCACACAAGGGCGATATGGGCCATGTGTTAGTGCTGGGCGGCGCGCCGGGGTTTGGCGGTGCAGCGTTATTAGCGTCTCAGGCGGCCGCGAGACTTGGGGCGGGTAAGGTCAGCCTGGCGACAGCACCCGAGCATGTGGTGGCAAGCCTGATGCGCTGCCCTGAAGTGATGGCCCACGGCGTACGGGGTGTGGCGGAGCTAGGTGAGTTGCCTGAGCAAAGCAATGTCGTGGTGATAGGGCCTGGTCTCGGCCAAGGGGCGTGGGGACAGGCGATGTTGCAAAGCGCACTGAATACCGACAAGCCACTCGTGATTGATGCCGATGGACTCAACCTGTTAGCCAGCCACTGGGGTGATACCCGTCGCGATAATTGGGTGTTAACGCCGCACCCGGGCGAGGCCGCCCGGCTGCTCGGTATCAGCCCTAAAGAGGTGCAGGCTGACCGCCCCGCCGCAGCACGCGCGCTGCAGCAACAGCGCGGCGGCATCGTCATTTTAAAAGGCGCCGGTACGCTGATTGCGGGGCCGAGTGGCCTTTTGGTTTGCCCGTATGGCAACCCGGGAATGGCCAGTGGCGGCATGGGCGATGTGCTAAGCGGTATGCTGGGAGCGCTAATAGCGCAACGACGCGAGAATGAAGAGAGCGCTTGGCTGGCGACGCTGGTACATGCGTTAGCCGCTGATGCAGGTGCGGCAAAACACGGTGAGCGTGGCTTGCTTGCCAGTGATCTGGCATCCTATGCATGCTCATTAATCAATCCATGAGGTCTGCTCTCATGCAGGTGACGCTGCCCAATGAAGATGCTCAGGTTGCCTTTGGTGAAACGCTTGGTCGCGTGCTTCAAGGGAGAGGGCGCGTGTATTTAGAGGGCGAGTTGGGCGCGGGTAAAACCACGCTGACCCGAGGGGTATTGCGGGCGTATGGCTATCAAGGGGCGGTCAAAAGCCCGACCTATACACTGATTGAGCCTTACGAACTTAACGACCAGCGGCTTTATCACCTGGATTTATACCGCCTCGGGGACCCTGAAGAGTTGGAGTTTATCGGCGGTCGCGATGTATTAGATGATGAGGCTTTGTGTCTGGTTGAGTGGCCAAGCCGCGGCGAGGGCTGGCTCCCTGAGGGGGATTTGTGCATTCGCTTGTCAGTGGCAGATATTGGCCGTGTGGCGGGCCTTAGTGCCAAAACAGAGCGTGGTCAGCAGTGGCTTTCTGCGTTGGGAAAAGCATGGGAGTCATCGGTTGGCACAAAATAGCGAGCAGTTATGACAAGGCGACTTGCAGATAGCCCATCCCGCGTATGGCGAAAGGTGCTAGCTCTAGCGGTGCTGTTCATCGTTAGTGCCGCAAGCCTTAGCGTAAAGGCGGCTAACGTTGAGAGCATGCGCCTTTGGGCGGCACCCGATCACGCACGGCTTGTGTTTGACCTTTCCGGAGCCGTTGAGGCGAATGTCTTTAGCCTTGATTCGCCCTCGCGGCTGGTAATCGATATAGACTCAAGCCGGCTAGCTACCGATGCCAGCACGCTGCCGCTCGATGGTAGTGCCATTTCGGCCGTAAGGACGGGTAAGCGTAACGGCGATGATTTGCGCGTTGTGCTCGAACTCAATCGGAAGGTAGAACCACGTCACTTTACGTTGCCTCCCAATGATCAGTACGGCCACCGTTTGGTGGTGGATTTGGAATACCCTGGGGAAAATGCCATAGAAAATCCCATCGACCCGATTGAGTCGATGATTCGCGAGCAGGAAATTGCAGCCCAACGTGCTAGTACTCAGCGCGACATTAGTGGTAATACGTCGACCGCACCTGAAGACTCCACGGTGCAAAAAGCACAACCGCACCCCAAGCGCGATATTATTATTGCCATCGACGCTGGCCACGGAGGTGAAGACCCCGGGGCGATTGGGCCTAGTGGCACCCGCGAAAAAGATATCGTGCTAGAAATCAGCCGACGCTTGGCCAATAAGGTCAATGCAACGCCCGGCTTTAAAGCGGTACTGATTCGCGACGGCGACTACTACATTGGTTTGCGTCAGCGTACCCAGCTTGCTCGCGAGCAAAAAGCCGATTTTTTTGTTTCTATCCATGCCGACGCGTTTTCCAGCCCGCGCCCGCAAGGCAGTTCCGTTTACGCGCTGTCTCAGCGCGGGGCTACTTCCGAGACGGCTCAGTGGTTGGCTAACAGCGAAAACCGCGCCGATCTGATCGGGGGGGTCGATGGAAACCTTTCGCTGCGCGATAAAGACCAGGTACTTCGCGGTGTGCTACTGGATTTGACCATGACCGCCACGCTCAACGATTCGCTATCGATTGGCGGCCAAGTGCTGGATCAACTCGGCCGGGTTAACCGGCTGCATAAATCCCGCGTTGAGCAGGCGGGCTTTATGGTATTGAAATCACCTGATATTCCCTCATTACTGGTGGAAACAGGGTTTATTTCCAACCCAGGTGAAGAGCGCCGTTTGAAAAGCGCGAGCCATCAAGAACATATCGCTAAGGCGATCCTGAGCGGTGTGAAAGGGCACTTTGAACGTCATCCACCGCCGACGAGTTTGCTCGCCTGGCAGCGCGACAACCAGCGTGGCCCGCTCGGCGATGAGTATCGTATTCAGTCCGGTGATACGCTCTCAGCGATTGCGGTGCAGCACGGTGTGCCGGTGAGCCATCTGAAACAGGCCAACGACCTTAATGGCGATGTGATTCGTGTTGGACAGGTATTACGTATTCCCAACTCTTAAGGGATGCGCACTTTTTGCTGAGCGTTTTTTGTTAACCGTTTTGAGGTAATTGTGTCCGAAACAACCGCCACTCGGGCGTCCCGTATCCATGTTCTCGACCCTCGCCTAACCAACCAAATTGCCGCTGGTGAAGTGGTCGAGCGCCCGGCATCGGTAACCAAAGAGTTGCTGGAAAATGCTATTGACGCTGGTAGCCGGCGCATTGAATTAGACGTTGAGCAGGGCGGCGCACGGTTGATTAAAGTGCGCGACGACGGCACGGGTATTGGGGAGGACGACTTACCCTTGGCGCTTGCGCGCCATGCGACCAGCAAAATTGAAAGCCTGGAAGATTTAGAGGGGGTTAGTTCGCTGGGCTTTCGCGGTGAGGCGCTCGCGTCGATTAGCTCGGTGTCGCGCTTGGAGCTTATCTCCAACGCCTCAGACGACCCACGCGATGGCTGGCGCGTAGTAGCGGAAGGGCGCGGCATGGAGGCGCGTGTTACCCCCGCACCGCATCCGCGAGGAACTAGCGTGAGTGTGCGGGATCTTTTCTTTAATACGCCTGCAAGGCGCAAGTTTCTGCGAACGGAAAAGACCGAATTCGCCCATGTCGAAGAGGCATTTCGGCGCCAGGCACTCTCCCGCTACGATATTGCCTGGGTGCTGCGCCACAACCAAAAAACCGTGCATCAGTTGCCCCCAGGCGATTCCCCAGCGGCTCGCGAGCGGCGCATTGCGTCACTGTTAGGTAAAAACTTTATTGAGCATGCCCGCTTTATCGAGCGCGAGGCGGGGGCGCTGCGGCTTTCCGGTTGGGTGGGGTTACCCACACATTCGCGCGCCCAGGCGGATCAGCAGTACTTTTTTGTTAACGGTCGTGTGGTGCGTGATCGCTTAGTGGCGCACGCGGTGCGCCAGGCTTACCGCGATGTGCTCTACAACGGACGCCACCCGGTGTTTGTGCTCTATTTGGACTTGGACCCCGACGTGGTCGACGTTAACGTACACCCGACCAAGCATGAAGTGCGCTTTCGCGATGGGCGCATGGTGCATGACTTTCTGTACTCCAGTTTGCACCACTGTTTGGCACATACACAGCCGGTTGCTGAGAATTCAGTAGGCGAAGAAAATGACTCATCCTCCGCTGCTGAGCAGGCTCTAGAGAACAGTACGGTAGCGGCTGAGCCTCTAGCGGCATCTCATCGCTGGGAGCAGCAGGGTATCGCGCTAGCGCCTGAGTCAGATCGACATCCGGGGGCGGCGCGGGTTCGCCGTTTTATGCAGGGCTATCAGGCACTCCATCCCGATCACGAGGAGACATTGCTCACGCCTCAAGCAACGGCCGAAGCCGCTGCTCCCAACGCCGTGCGCGAGGTGGCGGTAGCCCCCAGCATGCCGGCGCACGACCCTGCGGCTGCCCCGCCACTCGGCTACGCGTTAGGGCAACTGCATGGGGTGTATATTTTGGCGCAAAATCGTGACGGCCTGATACTGGTGGATATGCACGCGGCTCATGAACGCATCGTCTATGAGCGGATGAAGCACCAGTGGGCGCAAAACGGCATAGACACCCAGCCACTGCTTGTCCCAGTGTCGCTAGCGGCTAGTCGTGCGGAGGTGGCAATGGTAGAGAGTGAGCACGAATCCATCGCTAAGCTCGGTGTGGAACTTGATATCGCTGGGCCAGAAACGCTGTTAGTGAGGCAACTTCCAGCGCTTCTGGCACAAGCCGATCCTGAGCCGCTTGTGCGTGAGCTTTTAGAAGAGCTTGCACACTTTGGTCGCTCCCAGCAGGTAGAAGTGCGTATCCATACGTTGCTTTCCACCATGGCGTGCCACGGAAGCGTCAGAGCGAACCGCCGCCTCACACTTGATGAAATGAACGCTTTACTGCGCGATATGGAGCGCACTGAGCGTAGTGACCAGTGCAACCATGGCCGCCCCACCTGGACACAAATGGATATGAAAGCGCTGGATAAACTGTTCTTACGTGGGCAATGACCCAGGAGTCGCGTTTAGCATGAGCGATGCTCGCCCTTTGGCCGTTTTTCTCATGGGGCCGACCGCCGCGGGTAAAACCGATGCGGCCATCGCGCTACACGAGCGTTTAGGCTGTGAGCTGATCAGTGTCGATTCCGCCATGGTGTACCGCGGTATGGACATTGGCAGTGCTAAGCCTAGCGCGTTGGAACTAAAGCGCGCGCCGCACCGTCTGATCGATATCCGTGACCCGGCCAACCCGTATTCAGCGGCGGATTTTCGACAAGATGCGCTCTTTGAGATGCGGCACATTAGCCAGTCAGGGAAAGTGCCGCTGCTCGTGGGGGGGACCATGCTCTATTTCAAGCAGCTGGTAGACGGCGTGGCGAATCTGCCGGCCGCCTCCCCTGAGATTCGCACACAGCTTGACCGGCGCTTGCGGGAAGAGGGACTTTTATCGCTTCATCGCACCCTGGCAGAGGTGGATCCCGAAGCGGGGCAACGAATACACCCTAATGACCCACAGCGTACCTTGCGTGCGTTAGAGGTGTATTACGCCAGCGGACGGCCAATGAGCGAGCTCTGGGCCGAGCAAGAAGCCTCGCCCTTTCCATGGCGCGTGGTGTCGATTGCTCTGGCGCCGGAAAGTCGTGGGGTGCTGCATCAACGCATTGCGCAACGCTTTGCCTTAATGCTAGAAGAGGGTTTAATAGATGAAGTGGCCGCCCTCAAGCAGCGTGACGACTTGCATTTAGGGTTGCCGGCAATGAAAAGTGTTGGCTATCGTCAAGTGTGGGAATACCTAGATGGCGAAATAGACCACGCAGCGCTTTTAGAGCGTGGCGTTATCGCCACTCGCCAGCTGGCTAAGCGTCAGCTCACTTGGCTTAGGCGTTGGAAAGAGCTGCACTGGGTTGATTCACAACAAGCCCATGCGTTAGATAACGTACTGAAACTCGTGCGTGAAAGCGGTGCTTAGCGTAAGATAGTCTGTTCATAGCAAATGTTTTCGAGCGGTCGGCTTAGCCGGCCTTTCGGGTAACAAGATCAACCAACCCCAACGACAGTTTTAGGGAGAGTAACATGTCCAAAGGGCAGTCCCTTCAAGACCCATACTTGAATATTTTGCGCAAGGAGCGCATTCCGGTCTCCATCTTTTTGGTGAACGGCATTAAGCTGCAGGGCCAAATTGAGTCGTTTGACCAGTTTGTGATTCTGCTCCGTAACACCGTCAGTCAGATGGTTTACAAACATGCCATTTCGACCGTGGTTCCGTCTCGCAACGTTCGTTTGCCTGCTCAAGACCCGGCAGCAGCGGATGCCGAGATTTAATGCCACACGAAGTAGGCAAAACAGTCCATGAGGTATTGATTGTTTTTTGAGCGCCCCGATGCCGGTGAAACGGCAGTACTCGTGCATGTCGATTTTCATGATGAGCGCGAGCGCGAAGACGCCGGTGAGTTTCTTGAGCTCGTGCGTTCTGCTGGTGCAGTGCCGGCGACGCTGCTCACCGCTAGCCGTCAGCGCCCCGATTCGAGAACGTTTATCGGTTCAGGAAAGCTTGAGGAGCTGCGGGCGATGCTTGCGGCTCATCAAGCTGAGTTGGTCATCTTTAATCACGGCTTAAGCCCCTCGCAACAGCGTAACTTGGAGCATGAGTTAAAGTGTCGGGTGCTGGATCGTACGGGATTGATCCTGGACATTTTTGCGCAGCGGGCTCGAACACATGAAGGCAAGTTGCAGGTCGAGCTTGCTCAGTTAGAGTACATGTCCACGCGCCTTGTGCGGGGGTGGACACACCTTGAGCGGCAAAAAGGCGGTATTGGTCTTCGCGGCCCGGGTGAAACGCAGCTGGAAACTGACCGTCGCCTGTTGCGCGCACGGATTAAAGCGATTCATAAGCGCCTCGACAAAGTACGTAGCCAGCGCGAGCAGAATCGCCGCGCCCGTTCTCGTGCTGAGATCCCCAGTATTTCACTCGTGGGTTATACCAACGCGGGCAAGTCAACGCTGTTTAATTCTCTTACCGATTCGACGGTGTATGCAGCAGACCAACTTTTTGCCACGCTAGACCCTACACTTAGACGCATGGAGATCGACGATGTTGGTCCGGTGGTCATGGCTGATACGGTGGGATTTATCCGTCATTTGCCCCACAAGTTGGTAGAGGCATTTCAAGCCACGCTGCAGGAAGCTGCAGACGCTACACTTTTGGTGCATGTGATTGATGCCGCCGATCCTGATCGTGACGTGAACGTAGAGCAGGTCGAGCGCGTGCTGAAAGAAATTGGCGCCGACGACGTGCCCATGCTCAAGGTCATGAACAAAATTGACCAGTTGGACAGCGCGCCACGTATTGAGCGTGACGGCAACGGTATGCCAGAAGTGGTGTGGGTGTCGGCGCAAGAACGGCGCGGATTGGATCTGCTGGAGCAAGCGTTTAGTGAGCGTCTTGCCGATGATGTCATTGATTTTTCCATGACACTGGACCCTGAGCAGGGCAAGCTGCGTGCGGGGCTGCATGAACTCAATGCCGTGCGTGAAGAATTTTTCGACGAGCAGGGGCGCTCGGTGCTGGAAGTGCGCTTGCCTCGACGTGACTTTAATCAGCTAATGGCGCAGCTTGGCGAGAGCGCCAACACCTATTTACCTGAAATATTGCAAGAACCCATAGAATGGTAAGTCACATTTATATAGTATTTTGTAATGAATTTGTATAAGTTTTGCAGCAGCAATAGCGATGTGCACAGCGGCTTATGACGTCGCAGGTGCAGCTGAATACCTTAGTGGAGAAAAAGTATGGCCTGGAATGAGCCCGGTGGTGGCAACCAGCACGACCCTTGGAGTGGCGGCGGCCGACGCGGTGGCGGAAGCGACGGCGACGGCAATCGTGGTGGCAACAACGGAGGGAATAACCAAGGACCTCCGGATCTTGATGAAGCGTTGAAAAAGTTTCAGGACAAGCTCAACGGTATGTTGGGTGGCAAGGGTAAGAAAGGTAACGGCGGTGGCGGTAAAAAAGGCGGTGGCGGTAACAAGCCGCGAAACATCTTTGCCTTGCCGGCCCTTCTTATTATCGTCGCGCTGGCGATTTGGGCGGCTTCTGGTTTCTATTTGGTGGATCAATCAGAGCGCGGCGTGGTACTGCGTTTTGGTAAGTATCAAGAGACCGTGATGCCCGGTTTGCAGTGGAATCCGCCGCTGATTGACGACGTGCGCATGGTGAATGTCACCCGTGTACGCTCGTTAACGCAAACCAAGTCGATGCTGACCCGCGATGAGAACATTGTTGAAGTGGAAATTTCAGCACAGTACCGAGTTGCTGATCCACGTAATTATGTTCTCAACGTACGCGACCCGAATCTCTCTATCGCAAATGCGCTCGATTCCTCGTTGCGCCACGTCGTAGGGGGGACGGACATGATTGAGATCCTAACCTCCGGGCGTGAAGTGCTGGGCAGCTCGGTGGCGAGTCGTTTGCAAAACTATCTCAACACTTATGGTATCGGTATTGCACTGCAAACGATCAATATTGAGTCAACGGCAGCGCCTGATCCTGTTATTGACGCCTTTGACGATGTTATTCGTGCACGTGAGGATAGGCAGCGGATCATCAACGAAGCCATTGCGTATGCCAACTCGGTAATCCCCGAAGCACAAGGTCAAGCGCAGCGTGTCATCGAGCAAGGCCAGGGGTATCGCGAATCCGTCGTGGCAGAAGCACAAGGTCAAGCCAACCGCTTTAATTCGCTGCTTGGCGAGTATCAGAACTCCCCCGAGATTATGCGTGAGCGTATGTACCTTGACTCTCTTCAAGAAGTTTATGAAGGAACGCCGAAAGTCCTTATGGACGTAAGCGAAAATGCGCCGCTGATGTATCTGCCGCTGAATCAAATAGGTGGCGGCAGTAGTGGCGGTTCATCTAGCCAAAGCGGAAGTAACAGTCTCGATCCACGCGTGTTAGAGCGCTTAAGCAGTGGCCAAAGCAGCCAAAATAGTAGTGGATCATCTTCGAACAGTAGTAACTCTATTCGCAGGGAGGGCCGGTAAATGATTAATAATCGTTCCCTGCTGATCGTTGGTGGCTTGGCTGCGGTCGCCTGGTTAGCCAGCAACAGTTTGTACGTCGTGGATGAAACCGAGCGCGCGGTGAAGTTACGCTTTGGTGAAATCATCGAAGAGAACATCCAGCCGGGTCTGCACGTGAAAGTGCCGATCACGCAAACGGTACGGACATTCGATACACGCCTGTTGACGCTGGATACGGATACAAGCCGTTATCTCACGCAAGAGCAGAAAGCGGTAATCGTGGACTCCTACGTTAAGTGGCAGATTGTTAATCCGACGCGTTACTACGAGGCCACCTCGGGTGATGAGATGGTCGCTGAGCGCCTGATTCAGCCGCGCGTTGATGAAGCTTTACGTAATGAGTTCGGCCGTTTGAACTTGCAGCAAATTATCGCTGAGCGTCGCGATGAACTAATGACAGGGCCGACGGAAGAACTTGACCAACTAATGCGCGAAGAGCTGGGCGTTGCGATACGTGATATCCGCATCAAGCGAATTGACCTGCCTGATGATGTGACCTCTGCGGTATTCGAGCGGATGCGCTCAGAACGTGAACGGGAGGCGCGTGAGTGGCGTGCGCAAGGCCGAGAAGAGGCTGAGCGCATTCGCGCAAATGCGGACCGCCGTCGTCAAGTCCTTCTTGCCCAGGCTAACGAGCGTTCTGAAACGTTGCGTGGTGAAGGTGATGCCCAAGCCGCGTCTATTTTCTCGCAAGCATACAGCCAAGACGCCGAGTTTTTCTCTTTCTGGCGCAGCTTAGAAGCGTATCGTGAGAGTTTCTCGGGCGATGACAGCTTGTTGGTACTAGAACCAGATAGCGATTTTTTCCGCTACCTTAACAGCCCCTCGCAAAGCATTGATGCAGAGTAGGTCTGTGTAACGAAGAGTCACCGGGTGAGCCTTGAATGCGGGGTTCATCCGGGCGCCAAACATGATAGACTTTGTCAACCGGGCGTTGCCCGGTTTTTTTGTGGCCCGGTTTCTGTGACTCAGGCTTCACGACGCAGGCTTTTTGTGGCCCGTTTTTGTTGTCTGATTTTTGTCGCTTAGTACCGTAAGCTTTTATTGTCGTCTCGCAGGATTGTTCATATGACCATCGCTGACCGCTGGCTATTGCCCGACGGCATGGATGAGGTGTTACCGCCTCAGGCAAGCCGTATGGAAGAGCTGCGCCGTACGCTGCTGGATCTCTACCACGGCTGGGGTTACGACCAAGTCATGCCGCCCCCCGTGGAGTTTCTAGATTCGCTGTTAACGGGCACCGGTACCGACCTGGATTTGCAAACCTTTAAGCTAACTGACCAGCTGACAGGCCGTATGATGGGCGCAAGTGCCGATGTGACGCCCCAAGTGGCGCGTATGGACGCCCACTCGCTGCGCCGCCAAGGGCCGGTGCGGCTTTGTTATTGCACCAACGTGCTACGCGCAAAAGCGGATCAGCATCAAGGCGGTCGTAGCCCGGTACAGGTCGGCGTTGAGCTTTTTGGTCACGCAGGTTTAGAGGCGGATAGTGAAATTATTCATCTTGCGTTGACGAGTTTGACAGCCTCAGGCGCGTGCGAAATTCACCTCGCGCTAGGCCATATTGGCATCTACCGTAGTCTGGTCGAAGCGGCGGAGCTTAGTCACGATCAAGAGCGTGCCCTATTTGACGCCCTGGCGTTAAAATCGCCGGGGGCGCTCGCTGAACAGGTAAGCGCAAGTGTTGCCGACCCGGCTTTGGCCGCCATGTTTAATGCCTTGGGCGATCTGCATGGTGATGTCAGCGTCTTACAACTGGCGCGCGATGTCTTTGCCGGTGCGCCGGTGTCGGTCAAAACCGCACTTGACGAGTTAGATGCCCTCTACCACAGCGTGTTGGCGCATTTTGAGGTGGATCTCTACGTGGATCTGGCTGAGCTTCGTGGCTACGAATACCACACGGGTATGATGTTTGCCGCTTACGTGCCAGGTTACGGCCAGGCGCTGGCGAAAGGCGGCCGCTACGATGATACGGGCAGAGCCTTTGGGCGTGCACGCCCTGCAACGGGGTTTTCAATGGACCTTAAGCAGCTTGCTTCCCTCACCCAGGCTGCGCCGGAAAAGGGCGCTATCTGGGCGCCATCACAAGCGGATGAAGCGCTAAGCTTAGCGATTGCCTCATTACGTGAGCAGGGTGAACGTGTAGTACAAGCGCTGCCAGGGCAGCGTACCGGGCCGGCGGAGCACGGGTGTGACCGCCGACTTGAGTTTATCGACGGTCGTTGGTTGCCAACGACTCTGGCACAAGAGACGAGAGCATAATGGGCAAGAATGTCGTAGTACTAGGTACCCAATGGGGTGATGAAGGTAAAGGCAAGATCGTTGACCTGCTGACAGAGTCAGCGTCGGCGGTGGTTCGCTTTCAGGGGGGGCACAATGCCGGTCATACACTGGTGATCGATGGGGAGAAAACCGTTCTCCACTTGATTCCTTCCGGTATCTTGCGCCCTGATAAAACCTGCGTCATTGGCAACGGTGTGGTGCTCTCACCAGAAGCGCTGATTAAAGAGATCCGCGAGCTGGAAGACAAGGGTGTGCCCGTACGCAAGCGATTGCGCCTGTCGCCCGCATGCCCGTTGATTTTGCCTTACCACGTGCGTCTGGATCAGGCGCGCGAAAAAGCCCGCGGCGTGGCCAAGATTGGTACCACCGGTCGCGGCATTGGCCCTGCCTATGAAGATAAAGTGGCGCGTCGTGGCTTGCGCCTGGGCGACATGATGCACCGTGAGCGGTTTGCTTCGAAGCTAGGTGAGGTGCTGGACTACCATAATTTCGTGTTGACCAATTATCACGGCGAAGCCGCGGTAGACTTCCAAGAAGTGCTCGATAGCGCCATGCAGATGGCGGAAGAGCTGCGTCCGATGGTGGGCGATACCGTGGGGCTTGTGCACAACCTGCGCAAAGAAGGGGAAAATATCCTGTTTGAGGGCGCGCAAGGCTCACTCCTTGATATTGACCACGGCACTTATCCTTTTGTGACCAGTTCCAACACCACCGCCGGCGGTACCGCAACAGGCTCCGGTGTCGGGCCGCTTTATTTGGACTATGTGCTGGGTATCACCAAAGCGTATACCACACGTGTAGGGTCTGGTCCGTTCCCGACTGAACTCTTTGACGACCATGGCCGCCACTTAGCAGAGAAAGGCCATGAATTCGGCGCTACGACGGGGCGTCCACGTCGTTGTGGCTGGTTCGATGCCGTGGCGCTTCGCCACGCGGTGCAGATCAACTCAGTGTCTGGGATCTGTTTGACCAAGCTTGACGTGCTTGATGGTCTAGAAAATATCCGCGTTTGTATCGGTTATCGCAGCAAAGACGGTGACGTGTTAGATACGCCAGTGGATTCTGAAGGTTACGAAGCGATTGAGCCGCTTTACCAAGATTTACCCGGGTGGAAAGAATCCACCCTGGGAATCAAGCGCGTGGAAGACCTGCCTGCTAATGCACGCTCTTATATCAGCTTTCTAGAGGAGCAGGTGGGTACCAGTATCGATATTATTTCCACCGGCCCGGACCGTATGGAAACCATCGTGCTACGCAATCCATTCGACTAGCGTCCGCTCGACGCACGCTAGTCGTGCCTCAATAGTCGATGCCGCGCCGTGCCTGAATCCCGTTATTAAAGGCATGGCGCACTTCCTGCATTTCCGTCACGGTATCGGCCATCGCCACCAGGTCTCTGTGGGCGTTGCGCCCGGTAATAATGACTGTCTGCTCGTGTGGGCGGTTCTCTAGCGCTTGCTTGACTGCCTCAATATCCAGATAGCCAAACTTCAGCATGTAGGTGATCTCATCAAGTACCACGAGATAAACGTTGGGGTCTGACAGCATACGGGCTGCCTCTTGCCAAACCTCTTGGCAAGCGAGGGTGTCTTCTTCGCGATTTTGTGTATCCCAGGTAAAGCCCGTTGCCATGATCGCTACCTGAAGATTGGTATCGTCTTCTAGGCGATTACGTTCACCACACTCCCACAAGCCTTTAATGAACTGCACTACACCCACTTTGTAGTCATAACCTAGCGCGCGCGTGACGGTCCCCCAGGCGGCAGTGGTTTTGCCTTTCCCATTGCCGGTATTAATGAGTAGCAATCCGCGCTGTTCGGTGGCGCTGGCGACTTTTTCATCGACGTGAGTTTTGAGTTTTTGCATCGACGCTTTGTGGCGCGAATCGCGATCACTCATATGGTTGACTCCGAATGTGAAAATTGGCGGTTAGTATGCATCACGATACGATAGAAATGCATCCTGATAGATAGGATTTGTATAGAAATTTTCTTATTAAAACCCTATCCATAAAACATTTGTCTAATAAAGCTGTTTTCATTATCAAAACGGTGAATGAGAAGATTGGCAGGTAAGCGGGTAGCTGCTCTAGAATAGTTGGCTATCTTTAACCAGGAATTGTCATATGCCCTCGTTTGATATTGTGTCCGAGTTCGATCAACACGAAGCCACCAACGCGGTTGACCAAGCTAACCGCGAGATCCAGTCGCGGTTCGATTTCAAAGGCGTTGATGCCAGCTTTCGTCTTGAAGGCGATAGCGTACACCTTGAAGCTGAAGTCGATTTCCAGCTTAAACAGATGCTCGATGTCCTTCGCAACCGTTTGACCG
This sequence comes from Pseudomonadota bacterium, assembly GCA_051746485.1. Taxonomy (GTDB): domain Bacteria; phylum Pseudomonadota; class Gammaproteobacteria; order Pseudomonadales; family Halomonadaceae; genus Vreelandella. The sequence continues at coordinate 38,267 of JBNJFC010000003.1, read as the reverse complement.
CCCGAGGTATTGATGCACGCTGCATGGATGTCAAAGAGCCGGAGCTTTCCGGTGTCAAAGCACGCCAAACGGTGACGCTTAAGCAAGGACTCGATGCCGCGGAAGCAAAAGATATCGTTAAGCGCATCAAAGCAAGCAAAGCCAAGGTACAAGCGCAAATTCAAGGTGAAAAAGTCCGCGTGACGGGTAAAAAGCGTGACGATCTGCAAGGCATCATGGCGTTACTGAGAAGTGAAGAAGGGCCCGACTTGCCGCTGCAGTTTGATAATTTTCGCGATTAACGCGTCACTTGCGCAATTAATTCGCCACTGGCCTGCGTCGCGCCACTATTTCACGCTTATATCTAATCGTTGTCTCTAACAAGGAGTCATGCATCATGTCCGCCCCCCAGCCGGTTTATCTTAGCGACTACCAGCCGCCCGCCTATCGGGTTACCCATACCGAGCTGACGTTTGATCTTGACCCCGCCCAAACGCATGTCAAAGCGCGTTTATCCCTGGAGCGTCACCCGGACGTTGACGCCGCAACGCCGCTTTTCCTTAACGGCGAACAGTTGACGCTCACGTCACTTGCGATTGACGGTAAAACGCTGGATGAGAGCGCCTATCACGTTGATGAGCAAGGCTTGACCATCGATAATCCCCCTTCAGCGTTTACCTTGGAGAGCGACGTCACGCTCGCACCTGAAGCCAACACGGCGCTAGAAGGGCTGTACCAATCTAGCGGCATGTACTGCACTCAGTGTGAGGCGGAAGGGTTTCGCCGCATCACTTACTACCCGGATCGCCCTGATGTCATGGCGACATTTCGCGTCACTGTGATCGGCGATCAAACCCGCGAACCGGTGCTGCTGGCCAATGGCAATCCGGTAGAGCATGGCGAACTGGAAGGCAACCGTCACTTTGTTACCTGGGAAGACCCGCACCCTAAACCCTGCTATCTCTTTGCCCTGGTGGCTGGTGATTTAAAGAAAATTGAGGATCACTTCACTACCATGAACGGTCGTAAGGTGACGCTGCAGCTATGGGTGGAAGCGGAAAATGTGGCCAAGACTGATCACGCCATGGCATCGCTCAAGCGCGCAATGACGTGGGACGAAGAGACGTACGGTCGCGAGTATGACCTGGATCTTTTCATGATCGTCGCTGTAAACGACTTCAATATGGGCGCCATGGAAAATAAGGGGCTCAACATTTTCAACTCAGCGGCAGTGTTGACCCATCCGGATACCGCCACCGATGCGGCATTTCAGCAGGTGGAAGGCATCGTTGCGCACGAGTATTTTCACAACTGGTCGGGCAATCGTGTTACCTGTCGCGACTGGTTCCAGCTCTCATTAAAAGAGGGCTTTACGGTTTTTCGCGATCAGTGTTTTACCGCGGACATCAACTCGGCGCCGGTTAAGCGTATCCAAGATGTATCGTTCTTTCGTACCGCCCAGTTTGCCGAAGATGCTGGCCCAACCGCTCACCCGGTACGGCCGGATCATTACATCGAGATCACCAACTTCTATACGCTTACTGTTTACGAAAAGGGCGCCGAGATCGTTCGGATGCTTCGCAATTTGGTTGGTTGGGAGGCTTTTCGCCGCGGTAGCGACCTCTACTTCTCGCGCTTTGACGGTCAAGCGGTGACAATTGAAGACTTCGTTTCCTGCATGGAAGAGGTGTCGGATATGGACCTTGGCCAGTTTATGCGCTGGTATGAACAGGCCGGTACGCCGGAAATCGACGCTCAAGGTGAGTACGATTACGCCCATGCGGAATATCACTTAACCTTGCGTCAGCGCACACCTGCGACGCCTGACCAAACGGATAAGGAGCCGCTACATATCCCGGTACGTATGGGACTTGTCGGGACGAAATCGGGCCAAGATTTAACACTGACGCTTGACGGGGAAAAGCAGGGTAAAGATACCGTCGTGCATCTGCGCGAAGATGAGCAGACCTTTGTCTTTACTGAGGTAGCAGAGGCGCCAGTGCCGTCGCTACTGCGTCATTTCTCCGCGCCGGTGAAGATGCAATTCCCGTACTCGCGGGAAGATTTGGCTTTTTTGTTGACCCACGATAGCGACGGGTTCAACCGTTGGGATGCCGGTCAGCGATTGGCGATGCTTGCCTTGGATGATTTGATTGCGGCTCACCGCAACGGTGTGGAAAAAGTGATGGATAGCCGCGTCACCGACGCCTATCGCGCATTGCTCGCAACCCCTACCGATGACAAAGCGGTGCTTGCTGAGATGTTGGCGCTTCCCACTGAGGCCTATATCGCTGAGCAGCAGCCGCTGGTGGATATCGATGCCATTCATGCCGCCCGAGAGTTTGTGCGGCAATCGCTTGCGATGGCACTGCGCGATGATTTTATCGCCGTTTATGAGGCGAATCAGTCAAATGAGCGTTACGCCCCCACGCCTGAGCAGATCGGCCAACGCAGTCTTAAAAACGTGGCGTTGTCATATCTCATGTCGATCGAGGATGAACAAGCGCTTACGTTCTGCCAGACGCAGTTTGAAGCCGAACACAACATGACCGACGTCCGCCACGCTTTGACCTTGCTGGTTCATAGCGACCGCGACGAGCTCGCCTCGCCAGCGCTGAAAGCGTTTGGCGAAAAGTGGTCGCACGACCCGCTGGTGATGGATCAATGGTTTACCATTCAGGTCACGCGCCCTCAAGAGGATGCGCTGGAGCGGGTGAAGCACCTGATGCAGCATCCTGCCTTCTCGCTTAAGAACCCTAATAAGGTGCGCGCGTTGATCGGGGCGTTTGCACAAAATCGTATTAACTTTCATCGTCTGGATGGTGCCGGTTACGCGCTATTGGCAGACGTGGTGATTGAGCTTAACCGTTTGAACCCGGAAATCGCCGCTCGCTTGATTACACCACTGACTCGCTGGCAGCGCTTTGATGAAACACGTCAGGCGTTAATGCACGAACAACTAGAACGAATTAAAGCGCAGCCATTGTCGTCAAATGTTTATGAAGTGGTGGAAAAGGCGCTTGCATAGGCGGCTAGCGACGAGCAGGTAGTATCGATCTCGACCCCTACAAAGGAAGCTTAAGGTGAGTGATGCAGCACCGCGTTATTGTCTCATCGTGAATGGCAAATCCTCGGGCGAGCCCACGTTAAGAGACGCCGTGACCAAGCAGCGTGATGCTGGCATGGCGCTGACGGTATTTGTCACCTGGGAGGCGGGTGACGCCGCCGATTTTGCCGAACGTGCTGCTATTGATGGCTTTACGCATATTATCGCTGGTGGCGGCGACGGAACGGTCAATGAAGTGGTTAATGGTATGATGCGGCTTCCCAAGGCTAAGCGACCGGTGCTGGGTATTGTGCCGCTGGGTAGCGCCAATGACTTTGCCACTTCCATTGGCGTGCCACTGGAGCCTGAAGCCGCACTGAAAGCGGTGTGCAATTGGAATGGGCAGCTTGTCGATGTGGTCCGTGTTAGCGCCACATTAGAAAATCCGCAGGGCAATGATCAGTACGCTGATCAGTACTATATCAATATGACCACAGGTGGCTTTGGCGCTGAAATTACCTCTTCAACACCGAAGCGGTTGAAGCGCTTGTTTGGCGGTGGCGCTTACTCGGTGATGGGTGCTTTGAAAGCCTGGCGCCATTATAGCTATCACGGCACCTTAGATTGGGGGGAAGGCGACGAGCAGGTATCGTTATTGCTGTTAGCGTTAGGCAATGCCCGTCAAGCCGGCGGAGGGCAAGTATTAGCCCCTAAGGCGAAGCTCAATGATGGCTACCTCGATGTATTGTTAGTGAAGGATTTTTCATCCATCAAAGTGCTTTCTCAGCTGCTGGAAGAGCTGCGTCAGTTCCCAAGGAAAGGGCAGTTTGTGCGCTATTTTACTACCAACAAAATACGCGTGACGTCGCGTTCGGGAGGGCCTGCTTGGCCAGTCACGCTCGATGGTGAACCTCGCCACTTTAAAGCATTTAGTGCAGAAGTAGAGCCCTTGGCTATCACGGTGGCGATGCCCGCGGATTCCCCGCTACTGGCTTCACAAAATCCAGAGGGTAAAGAGAACGCTTGAATATAATGTAGGTAAATATTGTGACGCGGGAACATCGCGTGACCTAATGCGCAAGGAGACAACAGCAATGGCAAACCGGTTTTGGATCCCCACGCTCATGGCAGCGGCACTGTTGCTAAGTGCGTGTGGAGAGAGTGAAGAAGCGGCAAATGCTGTCCCGGAAGATGACACAACCGTCAGTGAGACAGCAGAGCAAGACAGCGCCGCGGCGTCGAATGACGAAGTGGCTGACGAATCCTCTGATCAGCCGACACAAGTTGAGCAGAACACGCAAGCTGAGCCGTCGTCACAAGTGGAACAAGAAGGCGAGGCTAGCGAAGAAGCACAAACAGCGTCCACTGAAGATGTCCAAGCAGATGAGGATACGCTATCCGCTGACCCTTCAGAAGCATTAGAGGAGGAAGGTGGGCTGCCAGGTGAGGTCACGTCTTCAGACGTTGATGACGTCATTGCCGAGACCGAGCGCCGTTTTGACGAGGCGCAGCAGCGCTTAGACGAGCAGTTCAAAGAAGCCGAAAACCAGACAGAGGCGCTGACCCCTGAAGAGTTAGATCTCGATGAGCTAGAGGAGGATGTCTCAGCGGATTGGGAAACCGAGATGGACCTACCAGACAGCAGTCTTCCTGATTCTACTCAGCAGGAGGGCGAATTAGGCGAAGATGATGTTCAAGCTATGATCGAAGAAACCGAACGTCGTTTTGAAGAGGCGCAGCAGCGCTTAGACGAGCAGTTTCAAGAGTTAGAAAATGAGAGCCCGGCAACCCAAGAGGCGATGGAAGAAAGTCGCGTTGATGCCACGGCTGAAAGCGGGGAGGCCTCTGCCGAACGCGAGTCGCCATAAAGGGTGAAAGGGGCGAAAGGTAAATTTAAACGTAAACAGGCCCGCGAATGCGGGCCTGAGCGCTTTTTCCTTCCGCAGATATTTGTTAAGCAGATACTACGGAAGAATAATATCCGTGCTTATTCAGGGCGGATATTGGAGGCCTGAAGGCCTTTTTTGCCTTGAGTGACTTCAAACGTCACTTTTTGACCATCTTGTAAAGACTTAAAGCCTTCAGCCTGAATTTCGGAAAAGTGGGCAAACAGATCGTCACCGCCGTCATCGGGTGAGATGAAGCCGTAACCTTTCGTATCGTTAAACCACTTAACTGTGCCAGTTGCCATTATCGAGTTCCTTACTTGCTTGATAGTAATGCGAGCAATGCGTTTGCCTGCTCGCTACCCTCAATGTAGATGCAAAAAAAACAGACGTCCAGCGCTGAGCACATGAATTTTGCGTTAGGGGAAAGCTGCTTTCATCAATCGAAAGCGGTATGTTGGCAGCAGCAAAAATATCATCCAACCGTCAACCAAATGGGGTAGCAAGATGGTCGAGTGGGGGTTTATTGATAGCCAGTTTTGGCCTTTTTTGATTGCAATTACGCTGCTTTCGTTAAGCCCCGGCGTGGATACGTTACTGGTGATTCGTAATACGGCTCGCGGTGGCGTGGCGGACGGTGTAGCAACAAGTGTGGCCATCTGTTGTGGGTTGTTTGTTCATGCCACGATTTCAGCGTTGGGTATTTCTCTCATTATGCTGCAATCTGCGTGGGCGTTCCATGTGCTCAAAATGCTGGGGGCGGCCTATTTGATTTGGTTAGGTATCAAAAGCCTAGCGGCGGCGAGGAGCGGGCAGGGGTTACCAGTAGAGGGCATGCTGCAGTCACGCTCGCCGGTGCCACGGTGGCAGCCCATGAAAGAGGGGTTGCTCTCCAATGTGCTCAACCCAAAAACGGTTGTCTTTTATATGGCGTTTTTACCGCAGTTTATCGCCCCGAGCGACCCGGCACTGCTTAAATCGTTGTGGCTTGCCAGTATTCACTTTGTGATCGCCAACCTGTGGCAAATCAGCGTGGTGATGATGGTCGGCGGGGCGAGTAAGTGGCTTGCCAGTGCGCGCTTTGCCCAGTGGCTTAATGGGCTCACAGGCGGCGTTTTGGTGCTATTTGGCATCAAATTGGCACTGGAACAGCGCCCGGCTTAGGCGCTGCGGTGAAAACGCCTAGTGTTTAGCTAGCAGTGAATCATCGTAACGCACGTGTTGCTCAGACGGGTTGAGTAGCGAAATTTGCGCGGCATCGCCGTCTTTTGCGAGCGCAGCAAAAATCACTCGATAGGCTAGAACAGCCTGAACGTAGTCGCGGGTTTCGCGATAGGGGATGCGTTCGACAAAAAGGTCAAAGGCTTCCACACCTTGCTCTTCGAGCCAGCTGTCGACACGGCTCGGCCCCGCGTTGTAGGCAGCGGTAGCGGCCAAACGATTACCGCCATAACGTGTCAGCTTGTCGCGCAAGTAAGTGCTGCCCAGGCGAATATTGAGCTCGGGGTCTAACACGCCATACGGGCCGGGGTCGGAGAGCCCGATTTCTCGGCTGACTTGCGCCGCAGTACCAGGCATCAGCTGCATCAACCCTCGCGCGCCAGCCGGGGATAGCGCTTGGGGGTTATATGCGCTCTCGCGGCGTGCAATCGCCATTAATAAGTAAGGGTCGACGCCGCTTAAACGACCCCAGTGTAAGAACTGATCCGCATAAGCTTGGGGAAAGCGCCACTCAAGGGCATCCCATAGGCCCCCGGCGATAGTCGTTTGCACGAGCAGCGCGTGCCACTGCTGATGGTCTGCATAGTCTGCGATGGCAAGAGCCTGTTCATGCGTGGCGTTGCGTACGGCATGTAGCCACTCGCTATAGGCTAAGCCTTTTTCACCAATACGCATCAGCGACTTAGCGCGCCTGATGGCAGGCAGAGCTGCCACGTTTTCGCGCGACGCGCTATCAAAACGGTACTGCGATGAATTCAAGCTAAATGGCTGATTGATACGCTCGGCAGCGGCAAAACCATAAAAGCTGCGGTCGCTCGCGGCGCTTTGATAGTGCATTTGTGCTGCGTCATGGTTATCAAGCTGCTCGTTGGCGCGGGCAAGCCAATATTGCCAACGGCTGGAAGCTTGCAGCTCGCTTGGCATTGCGGTAATCCAGTGCAGTGCATCAGCCCATTGTCGCTGGCCCAGCGCCCGGCGTACCCGCAGCTCGAGAACGCGCTCGCTATCAAGCTGGGCAAGCTGTCGGTCGATCCACGCTAGTGAGTTGGGCGTTTCTCTTACCAGGGCGTAAAACGCAAGCTCTTCTTCTATGGCGTGCTGTACGTCATAGGGCAACGTAAGCGCTGGGGCAATCTCGCGCCACGTCTCCAAGGCGGAAGCGGTGTCGTCGCGAGTGAAACGCCACATGGCCGTGCGGTAAAAGCTGGGTGTGGCGGCGCAGCGGGGACCAAGACAGGCTGGCGCTTCGCGCAGCGCCTCGGCATCATCCACATCGCTTACGGTTTCTTTGGCTGTCTGCCAGTCACCATCGAGTAAGCCGCCCAGATACGCTTTTAAGCGCGTCTCGCCAGCCTGCCAAGCGAGCATCTTTCGCTCCCAAATGGCGGTCGCGTCAATATCGCCGTTAGCACGTAGCTGGTTGAAAAGCGTGTTACAGGCGCTGGGCTGTGAATGGCCAACCTGCCATAGCGCTTGGCCACCCTCAGTAGCGCGTGCAGGGTCGGTTTCCAAAAGTGCGGTGTAGTAATAACACTGACGTTCGCTGCCGCTGGGTTCGCCGTTGGCAACGGCACGCAGATCAGCCCATTGTTCGGCCTCTCCGTACTGGGAAATCGCTTGGCCGCGGAGCCACTCGCTTAAGGGGGAGTTGTGGTGGGTGTCGATATAGGCGTTAACGCGTTCGGGAGATACCGCGGGAAGTTGCCCGCGTAGGCGGTGGTAGTGGATATAGCCGCTTAAGATATGATCGTCGACCGCTTCGAGGTCAATATGCTCCCAGCGCTGGTCGCGGGCATTGGCGAGCGCCTTGCGCATATCGTCATCAGAGAAGGCGAAAGCGCTGGTGGGCGCGCTTAAAGCCACAATGCTTAGTATCGTGGTTGCCTGCAGCACCCAGCGATCCAGCTTGAACAGAGAAACTAAACGTGAGCCGCGCATGAAAGTGACCTCAATATGGCAATTAAATAATCAACATGAACGAAAATAGCCGCAGCATTTCTCATCCGTAAATGACAGAGAGTAAAGAGAGACTATGAACCCATTATCAAGTTGGTGGCTAGTGCGTCGAATAAAATCTCGCGGCTGGGTGTTAAAACGTATCATCCGCGCATTGAAGTGGTTTATGCCCATGACACGCGATGTGATTCGTGGGGACTTTCGCCCTGTACCTTGGCGCGCGTTTGGGCTAATGACATTGGCGCTAGGCTACCTGATTATGCCGTTTGACCTCATCCCGGACTTTCTTGTTCTAGTAGGTATTCTCGATGATGTAATGATTGTCGGCTGGTTACTCAATCGCGTTGATGGGCAGCTCGAAACGTACCGTTTGTGGAAACAGAATAAAGACAATCAAGACACACCGCCATCTGCTGCTTGAAAAGCGCTGACTTAGCCCCATATTGCCTCTCACTTAACTCATTTAGCGGCGTGTGAGGCGCAGCTTTCACTTGTCGCATGTGAAACACCCATTGAACACTCCATTTGATCGTTGAGGGCTAAGAAAATGACCACCGCGACCCACGAAGAAACACTTGGTTTTCAAACAGAAGTAAAACAGCTTCTTAATTTGATGATCAACTCGCTGTACTCCAACCGCGAAATCTTTCTGCGCGAGTTGATCTCTAACGGCGCGGATGCCTGCGACAAACTGCGTTATGCCGCCCTTGATAATGATGCGCTGTACGAAGGTGACAGCGAACTTCGCATTGAGATCGAGCACAATACGGAAGCGGGCACGGTGACGGTACGCGACAACGGTATCGGCATGGATCGCGACGATGTGATCGCCAACCTAGGGACAATTGCACGCAGTGGCACGGCAGAGTTTCTTAATCAGCTCTCCGGCGAGCAGCAAAAAGACGCCAAGCTGATCGGCCAGTTCGGCGTGGGCTTTTATTCTGGCTTTATCGTCGCCGACGAAGTCACGGTGCGCACCCGCAAGGCAGGCACCGCCGCCGATGCTGGCGTAGAGTGGCACTCTCAAGGCGAAGGCGAGTTTACCGTCGCCGATATCGAGCGTGACAAGCACGGCACGGAAATTGTTCTGCACCTCAAAGAGGATGCCAAAGAGTTTGCCGACGATTTCCGTTTACAAAACCTCGTGCGCAAGTACTCTGATCACATCGAAGTGCCGGTACGCATGCCGAAGACCGAAACTGCCAAGGATGACGAGGGCAACGAGATCGAGGGCAGCGAAGTCACAACTTGGGAGACCGTCAACGAAGCGACAGCGCTTTGGGTGCGCCCCAAAAGCGAGATTTCCGCCGAAGAGTATAAAGCGTTCTATAAGCACGTTGCCCACGATTTCACCGATCCGCTGACTTGGAGCCACAACAAGGTAGAAGGCAAGCTGGAGTACACGAGCCTTCTTTATGTGCCTAGTCGTGCGCCGTTTGACCTATATGAACGTGACGGGTCGCGCGGGGTAAAGCTCTACGTTCAGCGCGTTTTCATCATGGATGACGCGGAGCAATTCTTGCCGCTTTACTTGCGCTTTATTAAGGGCGTGCTGGATACGCGTGATCTGTCGCTCAACGTCTCGCGCGAGATTTTGCAGCAAGATCCGAAGGTCGACAAGATCAAGTCCGCGCTCACCAAGCGCGCGCTGGATATGCTCAAAAAGCTCGCCAAGGATAATGAGCAGTACCAGACTTTCTGGAACAACTTTGGCACCGTGCTGAAAGAAGGCCCGGGCGAAGACTTTGCTAACCGTGAGAAAATCGCCGGGCTTCTGCGCTTTTCGACGACACACACGGACAGCACGACCCAAGATCAGTCGTTGGCTGAGTATGTCGAGCGCATGAAAGAAGGTCAGCAGAAGATTTACTACATCGTTGCCGAAAGCTTTAATGCAGCGAAAAACAGCCCGCATTTGGAGATATTCCGCAAGAAAGGCATTGAAGTGCTGCTGCTCAATGACCGCGTCGACGAGTGGTTGATGAGCCACCTTACCGAGTTTGACGGTAAGGCATTTGCCGATGTCGCCAAGGGCGAGCTTGATCTGGGCGATGTGGAAGACGAAGAGGAAAAGAAAGCCCAAGAAGAGACCGCCAAAGCGAAAGAAGAGCTCGTTAAGCGTGTGCAAGAGGCGCTCGGCGATGGTGTGCAAGAAGTGAAGGTGACGCACCGCTTGACAGATTCACCCGCTTGCGTCGTGCTTCCTGAGCACGAGATGGGCTTTCAGATGCGCCGTATCATGGAGGCTGCCGGTCAGCCGCTGCCCGAAGTGAAGCCGATTTTAGAGCTTAACCCAGAGCACGCGCTGGTATCACGCTTAGAAAGCGCGGATGGCGATTCCTTCAATGCACTCGCCCATATCTTGTTGGATCAGGCGATCATCGCCGAAGGTGGGCACTTGGATGACCCGGCGGCATACGTCAAGCGCCTTAATAGTGTTTTGACGGCATAAGCACGCTGGCTTTCCGATCCGGCCCGTCAGGCTATCCTGGCGGGCCGTTTGTTTTGGTACAGTAGCCGTCAACGAAATAGCAACACACCAATACACAGCTTGAGTCAGGGCATTTCTATGGCAGAACAACAGATAAAAGTGGCGGTGCTGGGTGGCGGCAGCTTCGGGACGGCGCTAGCAAGCATCGCCGCGGATAACGGCGCAAAAGTGCGCCAGTGGATGCGTGATGAGGCACTGGTCGAACAGATCAATCGCGAGCACCGTAACGGTCGCTACCTGCCGAACTACGCCATTAACCCGTCGGTGCAGGCTTCCAACGACATGGCTGAGGTGCTGCAAGAGGCGGAGTTGGTGCTCATTGCCATCCCTTCTAAAGCGTTTCGCACCGTGGTTCAGGCAGCCAAACCATGGCTCACAGCAGAGCAGATACTGGTGAGTACCACCAAAGGCATTGAGCAGGAAAGCTTTATGCTGATGAGCGACGTGCTGGCGCAAGAGACCGGTTTCACACACATTGGCGTGATTGCCGGGCCTAATTTGGCCTCGGAAATAGCCGATAAGCAGCTAACCGCGACGGTAGTGGCAAGTGCCGATGCGCTTACCCGTACCCGCGTGCAACAGGCGCTGGGCTGTCGCTATTTTCGCGTGTATGCCAGCGACGACCGCCACGGTGTCGAGCTTGGCGGGGCTTTGAAAAATATTTACGCCATCGCGGCTGGCATGGCCGCCGCGTTAGGCATGGGCGAAAACACCCGCAGCATGCTGATGACCCGGGCCTTGGCAGAAATGAGCCGCTTCGCCGTTGCTCATGGCGCCAACCCGATGACGTTTCTTGGCCTGGCGGGAGTGGGCGATTTGATCGTCACTTGCTCATCGAATCTTTCCCGCAATTACCGCGTCGGCTTCGCCATGGGCGAAGGGCGCACGCTGGAGGAGGCGGTCGATGCCCTAGGGCAAGTGGCTGAAGGTGTGAACACCGTGAAGCTGGTGTGCGCCAAGGCCGCTGACATTGGCGTTTATATGCCGCTGGCCGAAGGACTTTACCACGTGCTGTTTGACGGTGTGCCAGCAAAAGACATGGCGCGCATGCTGATGATGGGAGAGCAAAGCAGCGACGTGGAGTTTGTGCTGCCGCGAGAAGCCGTACAGCAAGCCCACCGCGAAACCGGAGACTGGCATGGCCAATAGCCTGTTCATCATGCGCCACGGTAAGGCAAGCCCAGGCTTGCCCGATAGCGCACGGCGCCTAACGCTAGAGGGCGAGCAGGAAGCCACTACCATGGCGAGCTGGCTTGCCAGCCGCCAAAGCCGTGGCCAGCTAGGGGCGCTAAAGGTGGTCGCGAGCCCCTTTACGCGCGCTCAGCAAACCGCCAGTACTATGGCCAAAACGATAGGTGTTAGTGTGGAAACCTATCCTGGCATTACCCCGGAGGATTCACCCCAGGCCGTGTGCGATTGGCTGGTAGAGCAAGAAGGCAACATCTTGCTCGTTAGTCATATGCCCTTGGTGGCGGCACTTGCCGGGCTTTTAGTAGAAGGCCGCATGGATCGCGGTATCGGGTTTCCCACTGCCGCCATCGCAGAGCTGGAAGCCGACGTCTGGGCTGGCGGCTGTGCGCGGCTAACCCGCTTTACAGAACCCCGTCAGGTGGTGGGGTGAAGGTTAAACGGGTGTGGAAGGCTAATACACCCCCGCTCGCGACACGCGGCGAGGGTGTTAGGTAACGCTCAAACCCATTAGAGCTTAGCGTCGAGCTTCTCTTTCAGTAACTTATTGACCTGCTGCGGGTTGGCGGTGCCGCGGGAAGCTTTCATCACTTGGCCAACGAAGTAGCCGATCATCTTGCCGCGTTTTTCGGGCTCGGCGTCGCAGTATTGCGCGACCTGCGCGGGGCTATCGGCAATGACCTTATCGATCATCGCTTCGATGGCGCCGGTGTCGGTCACCTGTTTTAAACCTTTGGCCTCGATCACTTCATCCGCGCTTTTGCCCTGATTGTTCCATAGCGCTTGAAACACTTCCTTAGCGGCCTTGCCGTTGATGGTGTCGTCAATGACGCGGCTGATGAGCTCGCCAAGCTGGCGGGCGTTGATCGGGCTCTGTTCGATGCTGAGGTTTTCACGGTTTAGGGCACCGGAGAACTCGCCTTGTACCCAGTTGGCCGCCTGCTTGGCATCGCCGCAGACATCTTTGACTTCTTCGAAGAATTCGGCCATTGAGCGGCTAGCGGATAGCACGTTGGCATCGTACGCGGAAAGACCCAGTTCGGACTGGAAGCGCTCGCGCTTATCGGCGGGTAGCTCCGGCAGAGCCTCACGCAGGTGGTCGACGTAGGCTTGATCGAGCACCACCGGTAGCAAATCTGGGCAGGGGAAGTAGCGGTAGTCGTTGGCTTCCTCTTTGGTGCGCATGCTGCGGGTTTCATCGCGCTCGGGGTCAAAGAGCCGTGTTTCTTGCACGACCTTGCCCCCGTCTTCGATCAGCTCGATCTGGCGCTCGACTTCAAAGGCGATCGCGCGTTCGACAAAGCGAAAAGAGTTGACGTTTTTGATCTCGGCACGAGTGCCGAACTCTGCCTGGCCAACGGGCCGCACTGAGACGTTGACATCACAGCGCATAGAGCCTTCGGCCATATTGCCGTCGGAAATGCCCAGATAGGTCACGATCGAGTGGATGGCTTTGAGGTAAGCCGCAGCCTCTTTGGCTGAGCGCATATCCGGTTCGGAGACGATCTCCAGAAGCGGTGTACCGGCGCGGTTTAAATCGATGCCAGTCATGCCGTGATAGTCTTCGTGCAGCGATTTACCCGCATCCTCTTCTAAATGCGCGTGGTGAATCCGCACGTGTTTGACAGTATCGTCATCCAAGGTGATTTCTACCTCGCCCGGCCCGACAATCGGGTGATACATCTGGCTGGTTTGGTAGCCTTTGGGCAGGTCGGGGTAGAAGTAGTTTTTACGGTCGAATACCGATACCTCTGGGATTTCAGCGTGGACAGCTAGGCCAAACTGCACGGCCATGGCCACCGCTTGCTCGTTCAAAACGGGCAATACGCCGGGCATACCAAGATCAACGGCGCAGGCTTGGCTGTTGGGCTCGGCGCCAAAGGCGGTGGAGGCGCCGGAGAAAATTTTCGATTTAGTGGCAAGCTGAACGTGGACTTCCAGCCCGATCACGGTTTCCCATTGCATTAAGCGGTCTCCTCAGCGAAAGCGGGGCGTTTTTGGTGCCAATCGGTGGCTTGCTGGAACTGGTGCGCCACGTTTAAAAGCTGGGCCTCGGCGAAGTGGGTGCCGAGAACCTGAAGGCCTACCGGGCGGTTGCCGACAAAGCCAGCGGGGATACTAATACCCGGAATGCCCGCAAGGTTCACCGCGATGGTGTAAATATCCTGCAGGTACATCGAAACCGGGTCCTTCTTGGCGCCGAGATCAAAGGCGGGGGTTGGTGAGGCGGGGCCCATGAGCACGTCCACGTCTTCAAAGGCGTTAAGGAAGTCTTGGCGGATCAAGCGTCGCACCTGCTGCGCTTTCTTGTAGTAGGCATCGAAAAAGCCCTCGGAAAGCGTATGGGTACCGATCAAAATGCGGCGCTTGACCTCGTCGCCAAAGCCTTCATCACGCGAGCGCTTGTACAGATCAATCAAGTCTTGCGGGTTTTCGCAACGGTGGCCAAAGCGCACACCGTCGTAGCGCGAAAGGTTCGAGGAGGCCTCTGCGGGGGCAATGACGTAGTAGGCCGGAATCGCGTAATGGGTATGCGGTAGGCTCACTTCGCGCACGCTCGCGCCCAATGATTCGTATACCTTGACCGCTTCACGGACGGCTTTTTCTACGTCAGGGTCAAGACCATCACCAAAATATTCGACAGGCAGGCCGATCTTGAGGCCTGAAAGCGGCGCATTGAGCGCTTCCGCGTAATCAGGGACTACGCGCGCCACGCTGGTGGAATCGCGCACATCATGCCCGGAAATCACGTTGAGTAGGTGGGCACAATCTTCGGCGGTGCGCGCCATGGGGCCAGCCTGATCAAGGCTAGAGGCATAGGCGATAATACCGTAGCGCGAAACACGCCCATACGTCGGTTTTAGCCCCGTAATACCGCAAAAAGAGGCCGGTTGGCGAATTGAGCCGCCGGTGTCGGTCCCGAGTGCAGCGGGCGTTAAACCCGCAGCAACGGCAGCGGCACTGCCACCTGAGCTCCCACCGGGTACCGCGCTGAGATCCCATGGGTTTTTCACCGGTCCATAGTGGCTGTTTTCATTGGAAGAGCCCATCGCGAACTCGTCCATGTTGGTTTTACCCAACGTAATACCACCGGCTTCGTTGAGCTTCTCTACCACGGTGGCGTTATAAGGGGCGACGAAGTTATCCAGCATTTTGGAGCCGCAGCTGGTCTTTACCCCTTGGGTGCAGAAAATATCTTTTAGCGCTAGGGGAATCCCGTTGAGTAGGCTGGTTTTCCCGTTAGCGCGTGCTAGGTCGGCCGCATCGGCTTGGGTCAACGCTTGCTCGGTGGTTATGCTGATAAAGCTATTGAGCGTTACGTCAGCCTTTTCAATGCGCTGAAGATAATGAACCGTTAACTCTCGGCTAGAGAGCTCGCCATTGTGTAGCGCGGCGGCGAGTTGCGTTAGCGTTTTGTCATGCATGACCCGGAAGCTCCGTTCGGGTGATGATTAAAAGTCAAAAGACGAAATATGAGCGGGTTTTTCTAGCTACTTTTTACTCGACGACGCGAGGCACTAAGTAAAGGCCGTCTTCAACCGCCGGGGCGCAGCGTTGGAATGCATCGCGCTGATTAGTTTCAGTGACTTCATCGGCGCGTAAACGCTGTGTGGCGTCAAGCGGGTGTGCAAGAGGCGCAACACCGTCGGTATCGACACGCTGAAGCTGATCGACCATGTCCAAAATTTGGCTTAAGTCATCGACAAAGCGGCTGGCTTGGTCATCGCTAATGGCGAGCCGGGCTAAATGGGCGGCTCTACGCACATGGGTCTCTTCAAGCGCCATGATCGAAAATCCTCTAAAATGAAAAGTGCGCGGGCATCAACCTGCGCGGTGAACGTAAATAGTCCCAAAAGGTACCATATCTTGGCTTGTGCGGGCAGTGTTAAGCGCGACTCGTGCTTGCTGCCAAGGGGTTGCGGTGATACCGTTTGCACCCGCACAGGGTTCCCGGTCTGCACTAGGTAACAACATCCATGTTCAAACGTTTGAGGGGGCTGTTTTCCAGCGATCTGTCGATCGATCTGGGTACGGCCAACACGCTAATTTATGTCCGCGGTCGCGGTATCGTTCTCGATGAGCCGTCGGTAGTGGCTATTCGCCAGTCAGGCAATATGCGTAGTGTTGCCTCTGTTGGGGCCGATGCTAAGCGAATGCTTGGCCGCACGCCTGGCAATATCACGGCGATTCGTCCGATGAAAGATGGCGTCATTGCCGATTTTACCGTCACCGAGCAGATGCTTCAGCACTTTATCCGTAAAGTGCATCAGAGCACCTTCTTAACGCCTAGCCCACGCGTGCTGGTATGTGTTCCTTGCATGTCAACGCAAGTTGAGCGCCGCGCGATTCGCGAATCGGCGGAAGGCGCCGGGGCTCGCGAGGTCTTCTTGATTGAAGAACCGATGGCTGCTGCTATAGGCGCTGGCCTACCGGTGGAAGAAGCGCAGGGCTCGATGGTGGTCGATATCGGCGGTGGTACTAGCGAAATTGCGATTATCTCGCTTAATGGGGTGGTCTACTCTGAGTCCATTCGCGTGGGGGGGGATCGTTTTGATGAGGCGATTACTGCCTATGTTCGCCGCCATTATGGCAGTTTAATTGGTGAAGCGACTGCCGAACGTATTAAAGAAGAGATTGGCTGTGCTTACCCCGGTGGCGAGCTGCGCGAGATTGATGTGCGTGGGCGAAACCTAGCCGAGGGGATTCCTCGCAGCTTTACGCTCAATTCCCACGAGATTTTGGACGCTCTTCAAGACACATTGGGCGCCATTGTGGCGGCCATTAAAAGTGCGCTGGAGCAGTCACCGCCTGAGTTGGCGTCAGATATCGCCGAGCGCGGACTCGTGCTAACCGGTGGCGGAGCATTGCTACGCGATCTGGATAAGTTGATTTCAGAAGAGACAGGCTTACCCGTCATCGTGGCAGAAGATCCGCTGACGTGCGTGGCGCGTGGTGGCGGGAAAGCGCTTGAAATGATTGATCAACACACCTTTGAGTTGCTGTCGAGCGACTAACGTCAGCGGTTAATTTGCGGGGTATTGCCTATTAAACCGCTGTTTTCGCACGGTCCGTTGCCTGGGTATCGCTTGTTTTTTTGTGCGGTGGCGGCAAGCATGCTGATGTTTGCCGACCAGCGTTTTACCCGCATGGAAGAGGTGCGTGCAAATCTCTCAATGGTGGTGGCGCCCATCCAGTGGGTGGTAAGTTGGCCCAGTGACTTACTGAGTTGGGGGACCGTCGCGCTCTCTGATCAGCAAGCATTGGTTGACGAAAACCAGCGGTTGCGTGAGCAAATTCTGATGCTCTCGCACCGTGGTCAACGCATCTCCAGTTTAAGGGCGGAAAACGCCGAATTGCGTGAGCTGCTCAATGCTGCTGCTCGGCGCGATGTGCCCTTTATCAGCGCAGAGTTACTCTCGCTCGATAACGACCCGTTTAGTCACCAAATGGTAGTGGATCGCGGCCATCGCAATGGTGCTTATGTGGGCCAACCGGTTATCGACGCGTTCGGCCTTGTCGGGCAAATTACCGCGGTTTCGGCCTATTCAAGTCGTGTGCTCTTGGTGGCGGATGCGAGCCATTCCTTGCCCGTACAAATTAACCGCAACGGCTTACGTTTTATCGCGCAAGGCGCTGGGAATTATCAAACTCTCAACGTGTTACATGTGCCCGACACCGCGGATATTCGCCAAGGCGACTTGTTGATGACGTCAGGTCTCGCCGGGCGTTTTCCGCCAGGTTATCCAGTGGCGCAGGTCACTGAGGTTGTGCACGATCCGGGTGAGCCTTTTGCCCGCGTAAGCGCAGAGCCGCTGGCGCGGTTGCAGCGTTCGCGCCACTTTTTGTTGCTTTTCCCTCCTCCTCGCGAAGAAGTCGATGATAGCGTGTGGGACGAAAGTTTTGCGCTTTCCTCTAGTGCCTTACGCAGTGCTGAGCAGCTAACGGCAACCCTGCGCGCCTCTTCGTCGTTAATGCAAGTAAGGGAGGCTCCCTGATGGCCCGTGCACCTATTGTGCCGCTATTAGTGGTTTGGCTGACACTTTTGCTTGCCTTGTGCCTTCAGGCAATGCCCCTGGCAGAAGGTTGGCAGGTCTATCGCCCTGATTGGTTGGGGTTGATGTTAATCTACTGGTGCATGCGTGTACCTGATCGCGTCGGCGTCCTGCACGGCTTTGTGCTCGGCATACTCCTCGACCTGCTTGAAGGCGTTCCGCTGGGGCAAAATGCGTTGACGCTCTCTTTATTGGCGTTTTTGTGTGCTTTAGTGTACCCGCGCTTTCGCGCTTATTCGTTGGTACAGCAGGCAGTGATCGTGTTGGTGCTACTCGGGATTGTGCAATTATTGGAACAATGGGTGCGCACCTTTTTGGGGGATTTTTCCATTCACTTGGCGTTCCTAATTCCCTCGTTGATCAGTGCGGTGCTATGGCCATGGCTGGCTACGATGTTTTACGCGCTGGAAAAGCGCTTAGCGGGTTCATAGTGTGTGTATCAACCAGTTGCGCTGTTTGCCTCAACCCTATAAACGAATGTCTGTGATAAAGCTTTATAAAGACAGCGCGCTATGAAAAAAATATTGCCACAGTTGTGCTTGGCATCAGCCTCACCGCGTCGGCGGGACTTGCTTGCATCGATTGGAGTTGGCGTAGAGGTCTATCCTTGTGATATTGACGAAACGCCTCACGCGGACGAGTCAGCGCGAGACTACGTTGTGCGCTTAGCTCGTGAAAAAGCCCTTACGGCTGCGCCCTTAACATCGTTGCCAACGTTAGGCTCTGATACTGCCGTGGTATTAGATGGTGAAATTTTGGGCAAACCCACGGATCAGTGCCATGCGGCCAGCATGCTCAAGGCGTTATCCGGGCGGACGCATCAAGTACTTACCGGGGTAGCCGTGAGTGGGCCGCATGGCGTTTTGGCGCGCTGTGTTGAAACTCGCGTTACCTTGCGCACACTAAGTGATGTAGAAATTTCGGCATATTGGCATACCGGCGAGCCGTTAGATAAAGCCGGGGGTTATGCGATTCAAGGGCTTGCTGCGGTATTTGTTGCCTCCCTACAAGGAAGCTACTCCGCCGTTGTTGGGTTGCCTTTGTATGAAACCGCAGCGCTTTTGCGTCAGCAAGGCGTAGCGCTGTGGGACGGAAAACTCACATAAAGCATCCTCGTACAAATCGATAAGGAAATGGGCATGAGTGGTGAGGTTCTCATCAATTTAACACCGATGGAAACCCGCGTGGCGCTGGTCGAAAACGGTGTGCTACAGGAAGCGTTGATCGAGCGTTCTCGACGCCGTGGAATCGTAGGCAATATCTACAAAGGCAAAGTGGTGCGCGTTTTGCCTGGCATGCAGGCTGCCTTTGTCGATATTGGCTTGGAACGCGCTGCGTTTATTCATGCTCATGAAGTCATGCCCTCGGGTACGCCAAGCGAGGACCAACAGACCATAGGTCAATTGCTGCACGAAGGGCAGGCGCTGGTAGTGCAAGTCACCAAAGACCCCATTGGCACCAAAGGCGCCCGGCTGACCACGCATTTGTCTGTACCCTCGCGTTATTTGGTGTATATGCCAGACTCGCCGCATCACGGCGTTTCCCAGCGTATAGAAGATGAAAGCGAGCGTGATCGCCTCCGAGTGCTTTTAGAGCAAGGCGTGACTCAGCAGACGCTCGACGTCAAGGGTGGCTTTATTGTACGTACAGCGGCAGAAGGCGTGGGTGACGAAGAGCTGGCAAGCGACATGTATTTTCTGTTGCGCCTGTGGCGCAAAGTCAGCGAGCGTAAAATTACCGCGACTCCGCCAACCGTTATTTATGACGACTTGCCGCTATTTATGCGAACACTGCGCGATGTGATGCGCGACGATATCGAAAAGGTGCGTATCGACTCGCGGGAAAACTTTGCCAAGCTCGTCGAGTTTGCCGAGGAGTTTATGCCAAGCGCCGTTGAGCGAATTGAGTACTATCCTGGTGAGCGGCCGATTTTTGATCTCTATAGCGTAGAGGATGAAATTCAAAAAGCGCTTGGACGCAAAGTGCAGTTGAAATCCGGTGGTTACTTGGTGATTGATCCCACCGAAGCGATGACCACGATTGACGTTAATACCGGCGGCTATGTGGGACATCGCAACCTAGAAGAGACGATATTCAAAACCAACCTTGAAGCTGCCACGGCCATTGCGCGCCAGCTGAGACTGCGTAATTTGGGCGGCATTATTATTATCGATTTCATCGATATGGAAGATGCTGAACACCAACGCCAAGTCTTGCGGGTCCTAGAAAAAGCGCTGGAGCGCGATCACGCTAAAACCAAATGCACCGGCGTTACTGAACTTGGCTTAGTGCAATTAACCCGCAAGCGTACGCGTGAAAGTTTGGAGCAAACGCTGTGCGAAGCGTGCCCCACCTGTTCCGGGCGCGGTACGTTAAAAACGCCGGAAACCGTATGCTATGAAATTTTCCGCGAAATTCTGCGTGAAGAGCGCGCTTATAGCGCTGAGACGTACATGGTGCTCGCCTCTCAGCCAGTAGTTGACCGGTTGCTTGATGAAGAATCGGCGGCGGTGGCTGATTTAGAGACCTTTATTAACAAAACCATTCGCTTTCAAGTCGAACAGCACTATTCACAAGAGCAGTATGACATCGTACTGATGTAACCCCATGACCCTTTCGATGCTGCGTAAATGGTTGCTGTTACTGCTGGCGCTCGGCTTAGGTACGCTGGCCGTCATACTGCTGCTTTTGCGTCTGCTGATGAGTCAAGCCGACTCCCTGACGCCACGTGTTGAAGCGCTGTTAGAAGCTCGGATAGGCGCGCCGGTCAGTATCGATGGACTTTCTGTGTCTTTGGCCCGTAACGATCCGCAGTTGCGCCTTACGGGCGTTAAGGCCACCACGGAAGAAGGTGAGCCGCTTTTTGCCCTTGAACGGCTGAACCTGCAGCTGGACAGCTGGACCTCCTTTTCAACCCGTACGCCCGTTTTCAACCATGCATATGTGCAAGGTTTTGTGGTGCACCTGTATCAAGGCAGCGGTATGCAGTGGCGGTGGCCTGAACCGGCAACGCTGCCGATTGCAGCTGAGCCAACGGTTGACCTAAATACCTTGGATACCTGGGTGGGGCTGTTGCTGCGTCAGCGCTTACAGGTGCAAGAAACCCGCATTGTTATGCACGGCCGCGAGGAGAGTGTCACCCTCAAGGCGCCTTCGCTTGTGCTGACTGGCGATGAGCGACGTACGCAATTAGAAGGAGAAGTGACCATTGCCTCAGGCGTTGTGGAGGAGGCGCCAGATGCGCTTCCCGCAGCGTATATGCGCGCTGAAGTGCAGCCGGGCAATCATGGGATGCGGGATTTTTCTGCTGCATTGCAACTCGATATGCAACTCGATCACCTAGCGTCTCTGATGGAAATCATACAGCCGGTGGAAGCACCGCAATTTGCCAAGATCGAGGGCGATGTGAGCTTGTGGGGGCGTTGGGGCGAGGGCGTGCTACAGGAGGTACGCCTCGACGCGGATATTCCTGAGCTAACCCTGCGACAATCATATCAGCTAGCGCTGCTGCGCGATATTAGCGCGCAAGGAATCTGGCAGCGTCGCGGCGATGGTGGGCAAGCGTGGCTTAGCGGGGATGCCGAAAACGTCGAGTGGTCGCGCCCGGAGCAAGTGGGGGATCGACCAGCGCTGCCACGCCACTGGTATCTCTCCCATCAGCCGGGGGAGTGGGAGCTGCGAACCAGTGGGTTTGAGCTAGCATCATTAGCTGCCTGGCATCGCTATATCACGCTACCCGAATCGCTCACTCGCGTGTTAAGAACGCTAAACCCACGCGGCAATGTCACTGGCTTTAGTTTAGGGCAAAGGGCGGGCGAGTGGCGAGTGGATGCCGCCGTGCGTGATCTTAAAGCGTCGCCTTGGGGAAGAGCCCCCGGGGGCGGCCCGTTTGACGCTTGGGTTCGAGCGCGCGACCAGCGCGGGCGCGTGCTCTTTTCCAGCGCGGGAGAGAGCTCGCTCAATTTCCCCGAGCTGTTTGAGGAGCCGTTGTCGCTTGATCACGCCCAAGGAGAAGTGCAGTGGGTATACGACGGTCCGACCGCGTTGGTAAGTGGCAAACAGCTAGAAATTGAGTGGAACGGCGCCTCGCTGACAGGCGGCTTTGGCCTAGTTAACGCCAAAGGGGGCGGACGTTTTGGATTGGATTTGGCGTTTAGCGATGTTGATGCGTTAAATCGCCCGTTGAAATCGTGGTTGCCGATGGCGCTATTGGCGCCCGATCTGACCGAATGGCTGAGTCGTGATATTCACGGCTACGTGGATCATGGCAGCCTGACCGTTGGCGTCCCCTATGGTTCGCAAATAGAAGATACGTCCACGACCACTGCGCTGGATCTTGCCATTGAGCAAGGTGCCATCCCGATCGCACCCGGCTGGCCCATGCTGACCGATGTCATGGGCCAGCTGCACTGGGACTCAAGCGAAGGGCTTAGCGCGATGGTGGAGCATGCCCATAGTGAAGGCATGGTGGCGAAAAATACCCAACTTACCTTGCGCGATGAGACGCTCCGTGTTGATGGCGATGTAGAAGCGACGGGCGCGTCGTTGCTGCTTTTTTTGCAAGCCTCACCGCTGATTGCCTCGACCGTGTTGGAGCAAATCGAGGCGAGTGGCACTATTGATGCCGCGCTGGCACTCTCTTTGCCGCTGAAAAATCCTGAAGCGCTCAGCGTGGAAATTGACGCAACCCCCAATCTCAATACGTTGCGCTATAAGCCTTTAGCCTGGTCGGTTAACGATATTACCGGGGATCTTAGGTGGCGCCAGCAAGGGGCGCGCAGTGAGTTACTGGGTAACGCCACAGGGCGGCTATTCGGAAACCAGCTCAGTGCAACATTCCAGCCGAATAAAAACATCGCCTTTGAGGGAGAAGTGGCCGTTCGCGAATTGTTAGCGCTTGCCGGGGCTAACCGTAGCGCATTGCCGTTATCCGGGCAGGCGCCTTGGCAGGGCCAGCTTGATTGGGGAGGTATGCCGCATTTACACATCCAAAGCGATTGGCACGGCGTGAGCATCGACTTGCCTCCTCCGTTACGTAAAACGGCGGACGAGCGCTGGCCATGGTCGCTCAACGCGGATCTTTCCCGCGCGCGAATCGAAAGCTATTTGGGGGAGTTCGCCCACTTACGTGCTCAGTTGCTAGGGGGGAATATTGCGGGTGCACTGCATCTTGGCGATGCAGCCAGCGTCGCGCCACGATGGCCGGAACAGACGGGGTGGCGCATTGACGTCTTAACCGACGCGCTCAGCGGGCAGCTACGCTATGATGCCGGTGAGCGCGGCCCCGTCGATATTACGGTCAGCCAGCTCAACTTGGATAAGCTGTTAGCACTTGTTAACCAGCCCAGTCGAATCTCGCCAACGTCGGTTACTGATGAGCCGACCGCTTGGTTGCAAGAAGTGCAAACCCAAGTGCCGGCGCCGGCTTCGCTGCCTGCTTGGCTGGCTGAGCTTCCTGGTGGCCGGCTGCGTATCGGGGATATTACCCTCGGCCCCGAGCGCTTTGGCCCGTTGACAGCCTACTGGCAAAGCGATGAGAACGGCCTTTCTCTTTCTCCGGTGGGGCTCACCCTTGGACAGATTTCCGCGCGTGGAGAGTTATTTTGGGCCGGCAACTCAGCGACGAGTGACACCCGAGCTGACATTACCCTACAAGGGGCTGATGTTGGCACAGCGTTTGAGCGGTTGAATCAACCGGTCGCGCTACGCAGCCAGCGCACTGATATCTCTGCGAACCTCACATGGCCGGGCGCGCCGTGGCAATTTTCTCTTAGCCGCGCCGGCGGCGACATTACCCTTGATCTTCGTGATGGCCGTTTTGTGACCCTCAATTCGGCACCGGCACGCCTTGTCGGGCTTTTGAATTTTGACAATATCCTGCGTCGCCTGCGCCTGGATTTTTCCGATGTCACCGGCGAGGGAACCGCTTTCGACTACGTACAAGGGCAAGCCGATGTGGCCGGAGGCGAGCTCTTGCTTC
Source organism: Pseudomonadota bacterium (assembly GCA_051746485.1). Lineage (GTDB taxonomy): Bacteria > Pseudomonadota > Gammaproteobacteria > Pseudomonadales > Halomonadaceae > Vreelandella. The sequence continues at coordinate 14,467 of JBNJFC010000003.1, read as the reverse complement.
GCGGACCCTTGGAGATTGAGGCGCCTGCGGCCTCCATTCGCCTGAGTGGTAGTGTGGATTTGCTCCAGCGTGAACTTGATCAGCGTCTCGACGTCTCATTGCCCATCAGCCAAAGCCTACCTTTCGCTGCCATTGCGGCCGGCGCGCCGGTGGTTGGCGGTGCGCTGTTTATTGCACACTCGCTGTTCGGTGATACGCTAAGCCGAGCGACAACGATTCACTATCGTGTGAACGGCCCTTGGGCCGCACCGATTGTTACTTTAGAAGGCTCTCGATGACACAACACACCTCTAATCTTGATCAGGCGGTGGCAACGCTTTTGACGCCTGGCGGCTTAGATCTCAATGGTTTAGAAACCGGCCTTAGCCACGCGATGGGCGCGGGTATTGATTATGCCGACCTCTATTTCCAACGCTCCTGGCAAGAGGGCTGGGTGCTGGAAGATGGTCAAGTCAAAGAAGCTAGCTACAACATTGACGGAGGCGTTGGTGTGCGCGCATTGGCCGGTGAGAAAACCGGGTTTGCCTACTCCAACCAGATCACCGCCGATGCCCTAATGGACACGGGTAAAACGGCGGCGAGTATTGTGCGCAGCGGCAAAACGCTGCCTGGGCAAGCGGTGACACCGGTGAGTGCGGCGGCGTGCTATGCCAGCGTTGACCCTATTGCTGGGCTCTCGGCCGATGAAAAAGTCGCCATGCTGAAGCAGGCGGACCGCGTGGCAAGGGCTTCAGACCCCAGTGTAAGCCAGGTGAGCGCGTCGCTGTCGGGTACCTATGAAGTGGTTCTCGTACGTGCAAGTGACGGTACGCTTGCGGCGGATATTCGCCCACTGGTGCGCTTTAACGTTAGTGTGATCGCGGTGAAAAATGGCCGTCGCGAGCGCGGCAGTGCCGGCGGCGGTGGGCGCTACTCGATGGCGAAACTGCGCGATGCAGGTGTCGCCGAGCGTTATGCTGAAGAAGCCGTCCGTCAGGCACTGGTGAATCTGGAAGCTGTTGACGCCCCCGCCGGGCAAATGCCGGTGGTTCTGGCGTCCGGTTGGCCAGGTATTTTGCTGCACGAAGCCGTCGGCCACGGGCTTGAAGGCGACTTTAACCGCAAGGGTAGCTCCGCCTTTGCCGGGAAGATGGGCCAACGTGTCGCTGCTAAGGGCATTACGGTGGTCGATGATGCCACTATCGCGGATAGCCGCGGCGCCTTGAGCATTGATGATGAAGGCACACCGGGACAGAACACGCCACTGATTGAAGACGGCATTTTAACCGGGTACATGCAGGATAAGCTCAACGCCCGCTTGATGGGCATGGCGCCGACCGGTAACGCGCGTCGTGAGTCGTTTGCCCATTTGCCCATGCCACGCATGACCAACACGGTAATGCTGGCCGGCCAAGATAACCCAGACGATATTATTAAGAGCGTGAAACGGGGAATTTACGCCGTTAGCTTCGGTGGTGGGCAAGTCGACATTACCTCGGGCAAATTTGTGTTTTCCGCCAGCGAAGCCTATTTGATTGAAGATGGCCGTATTACCGCGCCGGTGAAGGGTGCCACATTGATCGGGAATGGGCCGGATGTGATGGGGCGTGTGTCGATGGTCGGCCACGACATGGCGCTCGACCCCGGTATTGGGGTGTGCGGTAAAGAAGGGCAGGGCGTACCGGTAGGCGTAGGCCAGCCGACGTTAAAAATCGACGAGCTGACCGTCGGCGGTACGCAGTCGTAAAATTTTGTGCACGAGCTATAGCGCGGCGCTATCGCGCAGGTGTTTGAACAGCTTGCGTGCGCTGGCAGGCGTTTTGCCTTGCTCACGCTCGCGTTGCGCGTTACGCACCAGCTGGCGCAGGGTTTGGCGATCGGTATCGGGGTAGTCGGCCATAAAGCGCTCTATACCGTCATCACCTTCATCGATAAGCCGGTCGCGCCACTTTTCCAAGCGGTGGAAGGCGTGGTCACGTTGTTCGCGCTCTTGCTCGATGGCGTCAAACTCGGCATGTATGGCGGGCAAATCCTCTTTGCGCATGAGCTTGCCAACGTATTGCATGTGACGGCGACGGCCTTCGTGCGAGCGAATACGCGCAGTCTCGTCGATGGCGCGTAGTAGGTCATCCGATAGCGGGAAACGGGCACGTTCGGCAGGCGACATGGCAATCAGGGTTTCGCCTAGCTGCTGCAGTTCGTGCATCTCGCGTTTGAGCTGCGATTTGCTTGGGCGGATGTCCTGTTCATCCATTTCGATGGAGGTCGGGCGTTTTTTCGGCATGGTGGCTCACAGCAAACAGTTAAATGAAAGGCGGCATTATAGCAGGCCGCTAGAGAATGACAGGGATATCGCCTGAGAGTGCGGTATCCATAAAGGAGAGTGAAGTATGGCACAGGCATTCGATGCAAATGCTCAGCAAGGCGTGCTGGCATCGCGCGCGCAAGAGGCGCTCGCACTGGCAAAGCGTTTAGGTGCTGATGCGGCAGAAGTGGGCGCAAGCGTCGATCAAGGTGTCGGCGTGAGCGTACGTCTTGGGGAGGTTGAGACCGTCGAGCTTTCGCGCGATCAAGGTATTGCGGTGACGGTCTATGTTGGACAGCACAAAGGCAGTGCGTCTTCCACCGATGCGGGAAGCGACTCGATTCGTGCCACCGTTGAAAAGGCCATGGCAATCGCACGCTATACCGGCGAAGACCCGGCAGCCGGCCTGGCCGATGCTGAGCTGATGGCGCGCGACGTGCCGGATTTGGACGTTCATCACCCTTGGGCATTAAGCACCGAAGAAGCAACCGAGTTAGCGTTAAGCTGCGAGCGCGCCGGGCGTGAGGTTTCAGGTATTACCCACTCAGACGGCGCGTCGCTATCCACGGGTGAAGGCGTGCGTGTGTATGCCAATAGTCATGGCTTTTTGGGCACGCAAAAAGGCAGCCGACACTCGCTTTCCTGCATGTTGATTGCTGAAGATGACAGTGGCATGCAGCGGGACTACGACTACACATCGGTCCGTAACCCTAGCGATCTTCGCGACCCGGCAGATGTGGGGCGCGAAGCCGCACGGCGTACACTGCGTCGTCTTGGTGCCAAGCGCCCGGCTACCGGGACATTTCCGGTACTGTTTGATCCCTCAATGGCAAGCGGGTTAGTGGGCCATTTAATGGGAGCTCTTGCGGGGGGAGCCCTTTACCGTCAGGCCTCCTTTTTATGTGACCGGCTAGGGACGCCGCTGTTTCCGGAATGGTTCGGCCTAGAAGAGCGGCCTATGGAAATGGGGGCGATGGCGAGTTCACCTTTTGATGGCGAAGGGGTGCAAACGCGCAACAATCGCTTTATCGAACAGGGCAAGCTAGCAAGCTACATGCTCTCTTCCTATAGTGCTCGCCGCTTAGGTATGCAGACCACGGGGAACGCCGGTGGCGCGCGCAACTTGCGCCTTAGTGCGCCCTTAAGCTCGTTCGAGACGCTATTACAGGAGATGGGACGTGGTATTTGGGTAACCGAGCTAATGGGCCAAGGGGTTAATGGCGTGACAGGAGATTATTCACGCGGCGCGGCGGGTTTCTGGGTGGAAAACGGTGAGGTGCAATATCCTATTGAGGAGTTCACGATTGCGGGAAACCTTGAGCAAATGTTTGCCAATCTGCGTGCGGTAGGAAGCGATACTGATACCCGGGGTAGTATCCATACCGGTAGCTGGTTGATTGATAATATGACGGTGGCGGGAAGCTAAGCGAGACCTGTGCTACTGGTCTTCATCAAACCGGGCATCGAATAGCGCTTCAATGGCGTCCAGTGCTTGTTCTGCGTCGTCGCCCTCAGCTGTAACGGTAAGCTCGGTACCGCAAGGCGCTGCGAGCATGAGCAGCGCCATAATATTGGCGGCATCGGCTTCTTTTGCGCCTTTATAAACTTTAATCTGAGCGCTAAATTGCTGACCGCAGTTAACCAACTTGGTGGCGGCGCGTGCGTGTAAACCACGTCTATTATTAAGTGTTAGCGTTTTCTTTGGCACCCTGGTTCCTTCTTCCAAGCGGTGTCGTTTTTGATACGAGGCTTGCGTGACATCGCGGGCGTAGGCAATTCACATCCTTGTTTTTATGCGGTTTCTCATTGTTGAGCAACACCGCTTTCATTGAGGATGTATTGCAGGCCAAGCTCGCGGTGGCGCAGATGTGCTTCGCCGGTTGTGGTGATGATGCGCTGGGCAAGCTGCTCGACCAAGTAGACCGAACGGTGCTGCCCACCCGTGCAGCCGATGGCAACCGTCATATAGCTGCGTTGGCTGCTTTGGTAAGCCGGTAGCCAACGGACTATCCAATCGTGAATATCTTGGCACATTGTCTCTACGATAGGATAAGTGCTTAAAAAGGCTTGAATATCGTCGTCGCGCCCGTTTGATTGACGCAGGGCAGGGTCCCAGTAGGGATTGGGCAAGCAGCGCACATCAAACACGAGATCCGCATCGAGTGGAACGCCGCGTTTATAACCAAACGACTCGAACGTAATGGTAAGTTGGTCACGCTGGTGATGAGCCACTTGGTCAGTGATACGACGACGTAAATCATGAGCCGAGAGACGCGATGTATCAATGGTCAGATCCGCTAAGTCGCGTACCTCGCTTAGCGCCTCTTCCTCTTTTATGATGGCTTCTTCAAGCGTTAGGTCGCTGTTTCGCGTTAACGGATGCCGTCGGCGGGTGGCGGAGTAGCGCTCGAGCAAAATTCTGGCATCGGTGGTCAGAAAAACCACCTGAAAGTGAATATCCCGCTGCTCTAACTCGCTGAGTAAACGTGGGAGCTGCTCTAGCGCACCAGGTAAGTTACGAGCATCAATGCTGACGGCGACACGGGCTTGGTCACCCTGATCGCGGACTTCATCCACTAGCGAACCGAGTAAAACGGCCGGTAGATTATCTATCGCGTAGTAGCCAAGATCTTCCAGTGCCTGAAGGGCAATCGACTTGCCTGAGCCGGAGCGACCACTGATGATGACCAGTTGCATAGGGTGTCCCTTTGTGGGGGGCAGCAAGGATGTTTAGCTGATGTGTTGGGCGCTTACGCTGAATGAGTGCGTATTTTCTCGTTAATCAAGTCGAGAAGCTCGCGCTGGCTGCCCGCTTTGCGAAGTTGGGCGCGGGTGTCGACGTCGTTCATGATCGTGGCGACTTGACCGAGCAGCGCAAGGTGCGTGTCATCCGCTTCTTCAGGTACAAGCAGGATAAACACAAGGTCTACCGGGTCGCCATCGATGGCATCGAAATCAACCGCTTCGGTTAACTTCAAGAAGCTCGCAATAGGCGACGTGCAGTGAGGGCTGCGCGCGTGTGGGATTGCTACCCCGTTACCAATACCCGTGCTGCCAAGCCGCTCACGGCTTATCAGACGGCTGAACACTTCTTGGCTATCAAGGCTGGGCGTGTTTTGGGCAATGAAGGTGCTGAAAAACTCCAGCACCCTTTTTTTGCTACCCCCCGGAACATCGTAAAGTACGCGTTCCGGAGGGAGTATCGTTTCCAATGTCATTGATTTACCGTGCGCCAGCGCCCTGGGCGCGTGCCTGGGCTTTTTCTTTATGCTTTACGAGTTGACGGTCAATTTTATCCGCCAAAGCATCGATGGCAGCATACATGTCGATATCGGTTGCTTCAGCGTGCAAATCTGCACCGGCTGCATGAAGCGTACATGCCGCTTGTTGGCGCTCTTTTTCTACCGACAACGTCACCTGAACGGTCGTTATATTGTCGTAATGGCGCTCAACGCGAGCCAACTTTTCGTTGACATAGTCACGCAAGGCGTCAGTCAGTTCTACGTGATGACCGGTGATATTGACTTGCATTGACGTACTCCTTATCCGTCGGACTGTCTCTCGATTGTAACCCTTTTTTCTACTAAGCAAAGCCCTTTACGGCAGATTCCGTTTAACTAGCGTAAACGGCGCCTCTCGCTCGAAGAGGGAATGCCCATGGCTTCACGATATTTCGCGACGGTGCGGCGTGCCACGTTAATGTCTTCGTTACCCAGCAGCGTGACCAGGCGACTATCTGACAGAGGCTTTTTGGTCGGTTCATCCTGTATGAGCTTTTTGATTCGCGCACGTATTGCTGTGCTGGAATGACCATCGCCATCTTGGCCACTGACCTGGCTAGAAAAGAAATACTTTAGTTCAAAAACACCGCGCGGTGTATGCACGTACTTCTGCGTGGTGACGCGTGAGATGGTGGATTCATGCATCTCAACGGTTTCTGCAATATCGGCCAATATCAACGGTTTCATGGCTTCTTCGCCATGCTCAAGAAAGCCAATTTGGCGTGCGATTATCTCGCGCCCAACGCGCAATAAAGTGTCGTTGCGGCTTGTTAGGCTTTTAATTAGCCAGCGAGCCTCTTGTAGGTGTTCTTTAAGAAATTGGTTGTCTTGGCTTTTATCGGCACGCTTAATCAAGCTGGCGTAGTCGGGCTGGACGCGTAGCCGCGGCATGGCGTCGGGGTTGAGGGTTAAATGCCAGCCTTGTTCATCATGGTGGACCACAAGGTCGGGTATCACATAACCGCTTTCGGCGTTGCCAAACGTACTCCCCGGACGCGGGTCGAGGCTTCTAATCAGCTGTATCACGTCGTCGAGCTGTTCGTCATCAAGACCTAAGCGGCGTTTTAACAGGCGTCGATCATCACGGCCGAGCGCTTCTAAGAATTGTCGCACTAGCCTTCTTGCAGGGATTAAAAGCGGGGTGTCGTCGGGTAAGGTGGCAAGCTGAAGCATCAAGCATTCGCGCAAGTCGCGCGCGAACACACCGGTTGGCTCAAACTGCTGGAGACGAAGGAGCACGTTTTCAATATCACGCTGGTTTAGTCCGTCCAGCTGCTGGTGTCGTAATCCATCGCGCAGTTCGTTAAGTGGCTGCAGTAGGTAGCCGTTATCGTCAACGGCGTCGATCAACGTTTCCGCGATGAGCTGCTCGCGTGGGCTGAAATCCGTCATTGCTAGCTGCCAGATCAAGTGGCTTTGCAGGCTTGGGCTGGGCGTATCACGCTCAAAATCGTGGGCGTTGCTGCCCACACTTGATGCGCTGCCGACGTCTTGGTAGGTGTCCGACCAATCGCTATCCACTGAGAGTTCGCTGGGGATGTTTTCCTCCCAGTCAGCCTCCTTCTGCTCGGTGGCGTCCTGTTCGCTAAATTCCTCCTCTTGCTCGAGCATCGGATTAGCATCAAGTGCTTGCTGAATTTCCTGTCGAAGTTCCAGCGTCGAGAGCTGCAACAGGGCGATAGCCTGTTGCAGCTGGGGAGTCATCGTTAGCTGGGTACCGACACGCAGTTGAAGGGACGCTTTCATGACCATTCGCAGGTAACCACTACACTTGAGAAAGCCTTTACCCTAAAGCCAGTTTGATAGGTGTGCAATTAGCAATAAGCATGCCATCGGCAAAAAGCGTGCCACGATTGGTATATTGGTTAGCGTATTAGAGGCGGAAGTCCTCACCAAGGTAGACTTCTCGTACTTCTTGGTTATCTAAAATCGTGTGGGGGGAGCCACTAGCAATAATGTGGCCGTCACTGACGATATAGGCGGTATCGCAAATATCCAGTGTTTCGCGCACGTTGTGATCCGTGATTAACACACCAATGTTGCGTGCTTTTAGAGTACGAATAATCGATTTGATATCGCCCACCGAAATGGGGTCGACCCCGGCGAAGGGTTCATCGAGCAAGATGAAAGCGGGTTCCGTGGCGAGTGAGCGGGCTATTTCAACCCGGCGGCGCTCCCCACCAGAAAGGCTCATTCCTACGTTATCGCGGATATGGGTGATATGAAAATCGTTTAACAATTGCTCAAGGTGTTCTTCGCGCGCCGCATGGTTGAGATCTTTGCGGGTCTCTAAAATCGCCATAATATTATCGGCGACGGAGAGCTTGCGAAAAATCGATGCTTCTTGGGGGAGGTAACCGATGCCGGCCATCGCACGTTCGTGCATGGGTGCGCGGGAGAGATCCAGATTATCGATGCTGACCTTACCTGCATCGGCTTTAACCAGCCCGACTATCATGTAAAACGAGGTGGTTTTGCCCGCACCGTTAGGGCCGAGTAGCCCAACAATACTGCCCTGTGCGATATCGAGATTGATATCTTTGACGACGCGGCGGCGTTTGTAGCTTTTGGCTAGATGACGTGCGCTAAGCGTTTTGCCCGATGTTGACGTTTGGCTCGTAGCGGTAATATCGTCGAAAGACACTCGGTCGCTTCTCCTATTCAGACTGCTGTTCTGGCTGTAGCGTCATGCGAATACGCTGCTTTTCGCTACCCTCAACGTCAGAGCGGGCTTGGACGACTTCGCGGTCGATAAAGTACTCCAGTCGGCCACCGGTAAAGCGATCACCTGCTTGGGTCAATTCGGCGCGGTTGATGAGTTCGACGCGGCGCTCAGCAAGATGATAAATAATGCGCCGTGCCTGGCCTTCCATCAGCTCCTCTTGCCCATCGGGGCGGTGGCGCATGTAGGCGCGATCACCGATGGCGGTGGCACGCGAAAGCTCGCCTGCCTCGTTACGCTCAATTTCGACTTGATCACCACGTAGGTGCATTTCCCCTTGGCGAATTTCGACATTGCCGCGATAAACGGCGGTGCCGGCGCGTTGGTCAATGTCTAACTGATCGGCTTCAACGTGAACAGGATCGCTAGGAGCAGCGTAAACAGTGCTGGCTGACAACACTACCGCCAGGGCAATTAGTGACCCATAGAAAAAGGCGTTGGCTTTCATGGGGGGGCGTCCTCGTTGTCGACTTCTACGGGATGATAGCCGCGCACGTTACCGCTTAAGCGCAAGGCATCTTCGTTGAGCCATACATCCATGCGTTGGGCTTTCATGTGTTGCGGCGGTTGCTGTAAACGCACGGGCAACTCGCTGTAAGCATGCGCGGTATTGCTATCGTAGTGTAATCGTTCGGTGTCAAGCTTCCAGCCTTCTTCTGGGGCACGGATTTGTGCGTTGCCAGAGAGCGTAAGATGTTCTCGCCGATCAATGGTGCCGTCTTCGGCGCTGACATGCCAGCGGCGTTGCTGGCTATCAAAAAGCGTCGCGTGAGGGTCGGAGAGTTGTGTGATAGCAAGTTCGGGCGTGTGCGTTAACTGTGGCGTCCTGAGGACCTGATGACGTTCACCGCTGTCATCGAAAAGCGTTAGTGTGGCGTTTTCTACCACGTGACTCGGTTCTTGCACGCGTGCCTCTGGGTCCGGACGGGTAGTGTCTTCGTCATACACATCCAGCCAAGCCAACATGGCTCCGAGCCCCACCACAATCGCTAGTAGCAGAAAACGTTTTTGCAAGCGCCGCATCCGCATGGGCATTACGCAGACGGTAGGCCGTGTAAATAGGTATCCACTACCGCTCCCCAGTGTCCCTGAGCATCAAGCAGCGTATCGCAGATTTCACGCACCGCCCCGTGCCCGCCCAGGCGCTCGGTTACCCAGTCAGCATGCTTGTGCATGTAATCCGGAGCATTCGGCACGGTGATGCCGACACCGGCCCGCTTGATCGCGGCTAAATCGGGTAAGTCGTCGCCGCAGTAAGCGGTTTGATCTAACTCGAGGCCCAGCCGCTGGCAGAGGCTACGCAGGGTAGCAAGCTTATCTTCGCAGCCTTGGTAAACATGCGAGATGCCGAGTGCCGCCGCCCGTTGACTTACCATGGGGGAGTCCCGTCCAGTAATGATGGCGACGTGAAGGCCGGCACGCTTGAGCAGTTTTAGCCCGTGGCCATCTTGGGTGTGGAACGCTTTGATTTCGATGCCGTCAGCCTGAAAATAGAGGCGACCATCGGTTAAAACGCCGTCAACGTCCAGGGCGAGTAAGCGCACGTGGCGCAGCTGATCAATAAGCGGTACAGGTAGGGCCATACAGACTCCAGTTAAAAATGACATCAAGGGCGCTTAAATAACGCCACTGACGAGTAAATCGTGCATATGGAGGGCGCCGATGGGGCGCTGCTGGTCATCCACAACGGCAAGCGCTGTAATTTTACTCTCTTCCATCAAGTGTACGGCTTCTGCCGCCAGAACGTTTGCTGCAATGCGCTTGCCGGGTCGTGTCATCACCTCATCGACGCAGAGAGCGCGTAGGTCGTGGTGTTGGTCCAGCGTGCGACGCAGATCACCATCGGTGTACACCCCGGCTAGGCGTCCCTGAGCATCAATGACGCATGTAAAACCTAGCCCTTTGCGGGTGATTTCTAACAGTGCATCGCGTAGTGGGCTGCCAAGCGAGACTTGGGGGAGGCGTTCACCCGTGTGCATAACGTCTTTTACCCGTAGCAGCAAGCGTTTGCCCAGCGTGCCGCCCGGGTGGGAAAGGGCGAAATCTTCGGCTGTAAAGCCCCGCGCTTCCAGTAGTGCTACCGCAAGCGCGTCGCCTAGTGCCAGCGCTGCGGTCGTAGAGCTGGTGGGGGCGAGATCAAGCGGGCACGCTTCGCGCTCAACGCCGCTGTCTAAATGCGCCTCTGCATGTCGAGCAAGGGTTGAGTGCGCGCGCCCGGTCATGCTGATAAGCGGCACACCCAAGCGCTTTAGCAAAGGCAGAAGGGCGGTAACTTCAGCTGTTTCCCCTGAATTCGATAGGGCAAGTACCACATCGCTGCGTGTGATCATGCCCAAATCGCCGTGACTGGCTTCACCGGGGTGGACGAAAAATGCGGGCGTGCCCGTACTCGCTAGGGTGGCGGCAATTTTTCCTGCGATGTGACCGGATTTCCCCATGCCCGTTACCACAACGCGCCCATTGCAGGCGAGGATCAGCTCACAGGCGCGGTCAAACTGAGTGTCGAGTTTGGCCTGTAACTCCCCGATGGCGGCTTGCTCAATTTGTAAAGTGCGCAGCGCGCTCTCGCGTAGTGGACTCGTCGACATGGTGGTATAAGCCAAGTGGATAAAGGGCATGGTAAGACATTACATGATAATGGCCGCCACTTAAGACAACAATTGTTTTGGCAGCGATTGTTTTGGCAGCGTCATGCAGAGTTAGGATACAATGTTCGATAATCTTTTTGAACGCTGTTAACACGGCTGATGCATAGCGTTTGCCCCGAAACAGCGCCACGCGCCTGGAACGAGTGTTTTTTGCTATGACGGATGCTGGCTTTATTGAAATTGAAAATGTTCACTTTACCCGCGGAGATAATGAAATATTCCGCGGCGTCAGTTTGTCTATTCCGCGCGGCAAAGTAACGGCGATCATGGGGCCTAGTGGCACGGGTAAAACCACGCTCTTGAAGTTGATTGGCGGCCAATTAGCGCCCGATAGCGGTCGCGTCATTATCGATGGCCAAGATGTGCATCGACTTTCACGCAAAGCGCTTTTTAGGTTGCGTAAAAGAATGGGGATGCTGTTTCAAAGTGGGGCGCTGTTTTCGGATTTAGATGTTTTCGAGAACGTGGCATTTCCCATCCGCGTGCATACCGACCTACCCGATGCCATGGTGCGTGATATCGTGCTGTTGAAACTGCAGGCGGTCGGGTTGCGCGGTGCGCGCCATTTGATGACATCGGAACTCTCCGGCGGGATGGCGCGCCGTGTCGCATTGGCTCGCGCGGTGGCGCTCGACCCGGAGCTGATACTCTACGATGAGCCGTTTGTGGGCCAAGACCCCATCTCGATGGGAGTGTTGGTGCAACTGATCAAGCGTTTGAACCAAGCGCTGTCGTTGACGTCAGTAGTGGTATCTCACGATATTAAAGAGACGCTGAGTATCGCTGACTACTTATACTTAATCGCCGATGGCGAGGTAGTAGCTCACGGCACGCCACAAAGCTTGGATGTTCATGACGACCCGCGCGTTAGTCAGTTCATGCACGGCGAGCCGGACGGTCCCGTTCCTTTTCACTACCCGGCGAAATCGCTTTACGACGATATTCTCAGTGAAGACGCAACCATAAGGGTCGGCTAAATGCCTGAACACGTTTCACACGCGCTCGCGCGAATTACCCGCCTAGGACGTAGAAGCTGTGACGTATTAGAGGCACTTGGTCGTGCCGGTCTATTTCTTGTGCAATCGGCTTTTAGCATGCCTTCGCGAGAAGGTTTTAGGCTATGGCTGCGTCAGATGCATTTTGTGGGGGTGCTGTCGCTAGCGATTGTGCTGGTGTCTGGGCTTTTCATCGGTATGGTGCTGGCGCTGCAGGGGTACACCATTTTAGTCGACTTTGGCGCTGAACAAGCCTTGGGCCAAATGGTGGCGCTGTCGCTTTTGCGCGAGCTAGCACCGGTTGTGGCAGCGCTATTGTTTGCTGGGCGGGCTGGGTCAGCGCTAACAGCAGAAATTGGCCTGATGAAAGCGACCGAGCAGCTCACCAGCATGGAAATGATCGGCGTTGACCCGCTGCGGCGGGTGGTGGCGCCACGTTTGTGGGCCGGTTTTGTCTCATTACCCATTTTAACGGTGGGCTTTAGCGTGGTGGGCATATGGGGTGGCCATCTTGTCGGTGTTGAATGGCTAGGGGTCTTTGAGGGCTCCTACTGGAGCAACATGCAGGCAAACGTGACGTTCATAGACGATATTGGCAACGGCATCATCAAAAGCTTGGTTTTTGCTGTTGTCGTCACCTGGATTGCGGTGTTTCAAGGTTACGATCTGGTGCCTACCTCGGAAGGCATTTCGCGTGCTACGACACGCACCGTGGTTTACTCGTCGCTGGCCGTGTTGGGCCTAGATTTTGTTTTAACCGCCGTCATGTTCGGCGGCCTCTGAATGCTGGAGCAGATGCATGAAACGCAGTAAAACCATGGAATTTGGCGTGGGGCTCTTTATGCTGGCAGGCATCGTAGGGCTCGTTTTTTTAGGCTTGCGCGTTAGCGGGCTAAGCCTTTCTGCCCCGACGGAGACGTTCCGTTTAGAGGCTAATTTCGCCAATATTGGCGGACTAAAGCCGCGTGCGCGGGTCACAATGGCAGGCGTTACCGTCGGGCGAGTAGAAGCTGTTGAGTTGGATACCGAGTGGTACGACGCCCGCGTTGTGATGAGTCTGGACAGTGAACTGGAAGGGCAGCTTTCGCGCGATACTACGGCTGCCATACTCACCGCTGGGTTGCTCGGAGAGCAGTACGTTGGGTTAAGCGTAGGCGGTGATCCCGAGGTGTTAGAAAACGGCGATAGCATTCGCGATACGCAGTCCGCCTTGGTGTTAGAAGAACTGATTCAACAGTTTGTATCCACGATGGCTAAGGGTTAAGTCAGGACGACGCATTGCATTATCGGTGCTTTAAATGAAAGGTGAGGAAGCTATGAATAACTTAAAAATTAATCGTATTAGTATCGCGCGTGGTCTGATCGCCTTTTGTGCGGCGTTGATGTTGTTACTGCCGCTGACGCTACAGGCGCAAGAAAAAGGGCCGGTGGAAGTCGTGCGCGATAACATTGAAACTTTCATGGCGAAATTGGAGGAGCGCGAGTCGTATTATCAAGAGAATATCGATGAGCTAAAAGCCGAGGTGGATGAAAGTCTTGAATCCGTCGCAGATTTTCGCTACATCGGTGCCAGCGTCATGGGTAGCTACTTTCGCAATGCAACGCCAGAGCAACGCAGTCGTTTTGCCGAAGTGTTTCGTCAAACGCTGATCGATACTTACACCCGCGGGCTCGTTACGTTTGACTATGAAGATATTCGCGTTCTCGATAATCAAAGTGAACAGCGTTTTGAAGACCAGGCCAGCGTCGATATGGAAATAGTAGCCACTAACGGTGACGTTTTTCCGGTGAGTTATACGTTGCGCCTTTCCGATGACCAGTGGCGTGTGGTTAACGTCATCGTGAACGGCATCAACTTAGGCCTAACCTTCCGCAACCAGTTTGATCAAGCAATGCGCGATAATAACCGTGATTATGACGCTGTCATTCAGGGTTGGTCACCAGATGTTGGCGTTGAAGAACTCGAGCAAGGTGGCGGCGCGTGAGCGCGTTGTTCTTAGAACAAGGCGTAAGGCTTGACCAGCAAGAGGATGCGTTGAGTGTCAGCGGCGATGTGGGTACCAATATCGCCGCGGCCTTGGCGGCAGCGGGAGGCAAGTGGATAGCCGAAACCTCACTGAATGCGCTGCATATAAACTTTGATGGCGTTGAGAAGGCAAGTAGTGCGGCAATCAGTGTGCTTTTGCAGTGGCTGCGTATGTGTCAGCAACGCCACATTGCTATCCTTTCGGTGTCACTATCTGTTCCCCTTCAACGCTTGGCGCATTTGGCAGAGCTGGATGCATTGTTGCAAGACCCCACACGTGAAATGGCTACTTCGGCAACGTAGCCGACATTAATTGCTGATGATGACCACTTAGCCGCGCCTGTGTTGGTGGGTGTGTTGCAACGCATCGCCAAAGCTGCGGCTTTTCTTTATCATTGGCACCACTTTCCCCGACGTTTTTCATAGGAGTTTTCTACTCATGCAACCCAGTGAGGTAAAAGCACTACTTGAGTCGCGCCTTGACGGATGCCAGTTCCACATCCAGGGCGAG
>JBNJFC010000002.1:0-77416 GCA_051746485.1 Pseudomonadota bacterium | reverse complement strand
TGAAATGGCTACTTCGGCAACGTAGCCGACATTAATTGCTGATGATGACCACTTAGCCGCGCCTGTGTTGGTGGGTGTGTTGCAACGCATCGCCAAAGCCGCGGCTTTTCTTTATCATTGGCACCACTTTCCCCGACGTTTTTCATAGGAGTTTTCTACTCATGCAACCCAGTGAGGTAAAAGCACTACTCGAGTCGCGCCTTGACGGATGTCAGTTCCACATCCAGGGCGAGGGCTGTAATTTTCAAGTGGTTGCGGTCGGTGAGGCTTTTGAGGGGCTGTCACCCGTAAAGCGTCAACAACTTGTTTACGCTGCATTAAGCGATGAAATCGCTTCAGGCGCGCTTCACGCGATTAGCATCAAAACCTACACGCCGGCGCAGTGGGAAAATGCGCCAGAAAACGCCCAATAACGGCGGGCTGTATGGATAAATTACTGATTACAGGCAATGGGGTGGTAGACGGCGAAGTGTGGGCCAGTGGCGCAAAAAATGCCGCATTGCCTATCCTCTGTTCCAGCCTGTTGGCCGACGGCCCCGTGGTGATCGGCAATCTGCCGCACCTGCAAGATATAACCACCACGCTTGAGTTGCTCGGGCGCATGGGCGTGGAGCCCGTGATGGGCGAAAAAATGAGCATTCAGCTCGATGGCTCCCAAGTCACACATTGTCACGCGCCTTACGAGCTGGTAAAAAAAATGCGTGCTTCCATCTTGGTGTTAGGCCCATTGCTGGCTCACTTTGGCCACGCGGATGTATCACTCCCCGGCGGCTGCGCGATAGGCTCGCGTCCGGTCGACTTGCACATTCGTGGCCTGGAGGCGATGGGCGCGGAAATTCGCGTTGAAAGTGGCTATATTCGCGCACGGGTCGATGGTCGCCTAAAAGGCGCGACGATCTTTTTCGATACCGTGACGGTGACGGGTACTGAAAACTTGCTGATGGCCGCAACGCTGGCTGAAGGTAAAACGGTGCTGGAGAACGCCGCACGCGAGCCCGAAATCGTCGATTTGGCCGAGTGCTTAATCAAAATGGGCGCGCGAATTGAGGGGCACGGCACCGATACCATCGTGATTGATGGCGTCGAGCGCCTGCACGGCTGCGAACATGACGTGATGCCTGACCGTATCGAAACCGGGACGTTTTTGGTCGCCGCAGCGATGACAGGTGGTCGGGTCAAAGTGACGCGGACCCGGGCTGATATTCTTGAAGCCGTGTTGGCTAAGCTTGAGGCCGCCGGTGCCAGCATTACCACGGGTGATGATTGGATCGCGCTGGATATGCAGGGCAAGCGTCCCAAAGCTGTCAATATTCGTACAGCGCCATATCCGGCGTTTCCAACGGATATGCAGGCACAGTTTGTGGCGATGAACGCGGTGGCAGAAGGTAGTTCACGGGTCGTAGAGACGATCTTTGAAAACCGCTTTATGCATGTACAAGAGCTTAACCGCATGGGCGCCAACATCGTCTTGGAAGGCAATACGGCTATGATCACAGGGGTTGAAAAACTCTCAGGTGCGCCGGTGATGGCAACCGACTTGCGCGCCTCTGCTTCGCTTGTGATCGCCGCGATGATGGCCGAAGGGGAAACCCTGGTTGATCGCATTTATCACATTGATCGTGGCTATGAGTGCATTGAAGAGAAGCTACAGCAGCTAGGGGCGCGTATTCGCCGTATTCCCGGCTAAGCCACGCACTAACCATTGGCAATGACGATGAGTAAGCAACTGATTTTGGCGCTCTCTAAAGGGCGCATTTTGCAAGAGACACTTCCTTTATTGGCCGATGCGGGTATCTCGCCAGTAGAAGACTTGGGAAAAAGCCGTAAGCTCTTGTTTGATACCAACCTGCCCAATGTGAAATTGGTGGTTATTCGTGCGACCGACGTGCCTACTTACGTACAGCTCGGCGCCGCTGACTTGGGGGTCGCGGGTAAGGATGTGTTGCTTGAACATGGTGCCGAGAACCTATACGAGCCACTAGATTTAGATATTGCACGTTGCAAGCTAATGACCGCAGGAACAGCCGGTGAAGCACCTGGCCGTGCTCGTCGTCGTGTGGCGACCAAATTCGTTAACGTGGCGCGGCGCTATTATGCTGAGCAGGGGATTCAAGCGGAAGTGATTAAGCTCTACGGTGCGATGGAGCTAGCGCCAATAATGAACCTTGCCGATGAAATCGTCGATATTGTTGATACCGGCAATACTTTGCGTGCCAATGGCATGGAGCCGCGTGAGTTGATTGCGCCGATTAGCACCCGTTTGGTCGTGAATAAAGCGTCAATGACGATGAAGCATGCGCAAATTAAACCGCTTATTGAGCGCTTAGATGAGGCGGTTAAAAAGCGCCAAAATCAACCGGTCAGTCCCTAACACCGAGGAGGGGTAGCGATGAGTGAGACGGTAGCAGCACCGACAGTGGCGCAGCTTTCTACCCGTGATGCTGATTTCTCGCAGCGTTTGGATACGTTACTCGATTGGGATAGCGTCTCGGATCATGCGGTTCAGCAGCGCGTGGACGATATACTGACTCAAGTTAAGCAGCGTGGCGATGCGGCGGTGGTGGAGACAACGAATCGCTTTGACCGGCTGTCAGTCAGCTCAATGAGCGAGCTTAAGCTGACTCCTGAGCAGCTCAAGCGGTCTTTTGACTCTCTTCCCGCGGCGCAACGGGAGGCGTTATCTGCCGCCGCAGAGCGTATCCGCAGTTACCACGAGCGGCAAAAGCCCGAATCATGGCAGTACACGGAAGCCGATGGCACGGTGCTAGGGCAGAAGGTCAGTCCGATAGACCGGGCAGGGATTTATGTCCCGGGTGGCAAGGCGGCTTATCCCTCCTCGGTACTGATGAATGCGATTCCTGCGCACGTGGCAGGCGTCAAAGAGATCGTGATGGTGGTGCCGACCCCCGATGGCGTGCTTAATGACATGGTGCTCGCGGCGGCTCACTTAGCGGGCGTGGACTACGTTTTTACCATTGGTGGGGCCCAAGCGATAGCCGCGCTTGCGTATGGCACTGAAACGGTCCCGCGCGTGGATAAAATTGTGGGGCCGGGTAATATTTACGTGGCCACCGCCAAGCGGGCGGTATTTGGTCAAGTCGGCATTGATATGATTGCTGGTCCGTCGGAAATTTTGGTGGTGAGCGATGGGCTAACAGACCCTGATTGGCTTGCCATGGATCTCTTCTCCCAAGCGGAGCACGATGAAGATGCGCAGTCGATCTTGGTCAGCTGGGACGCCGATCACTTGCAGGCGATAGAGGCCTCAATCGAGCGTTTACTGCCTACGCTTGAGCGTGAAGAGATCGTTCGCGCCTCATTGCGTCGGCGTGGTGCGCTGATAGCGTGCCAGAATAAGCAAGAGGCCATCACGCTTATCAACCGCATTGCCCCTGAGCACTTGGAGCTCTCTGTTGCTGAGCCGCAAGACTGGTTAGAAGATGTGCGTCACGCCGGTGCGATCTTCATGGGGCGCTACACAGCCGAGGCCCTTGGCGACTACTGCGCTGGACCCAATCACGTGCTGCCGACCTCCGGCACCGCACGTTTTTCCTCACCGCTTGGGGTCTACGATTTCCAGAAGCGCTCGTCCATTATCCACTGCTCAGCAGAGGGGGCGTCATCGTTGGGTGAGATAGCCTCGGAGCTAGCCCGAGGTGAGTCGCTAACCGCGCACGCACGCTCAGCAGAATACCGTATTCGCCGTTGAAGGCATCCAACATGCCGGGTTTTTTTAAGGGGTATCAGATAAGCGGCGAGGCGTGGGGGGCGCTGGTACGGGGCGCTCCCCAACTTCGAGCGTGACTTCCATAATCTCGCCGCCGCGTACAACCGTCAGCGGTAGTTTTGTGCCGGGTTCGATAGCGGCGATGTCGCTCATCGTAGCGCGAGCATCGAGTACAGGTTGGTCGTCGACAGCAAGCAGTACATCGCCTGGCTGCAGGCCCGCGCGGGCAGCAGGGCCGCCTTGGATAACCCCCGCGATAATGACGCCTTGTGGTGTGCGTAGTCCAAACGAGGTCGCCAACTCCCGCGATAAAGCCTGAGCTTCTATGCCCAGCCATCCGCGTATGACCCTTCCTTTAGTGACCAGCTCATTCAGAATGTTATGCGCAAGATTGGCGGGAATCGCGAATCCAATCCCTTGGGAGCCACCTGAGCGAGAAAATATCGCCGTGTTGATACCCACTAGGGCGCCGTCTGAGTTGACGAGTGCGCCACCCGAGTTACCTGGATTAATAGCCGCATCGGTCTGGATGAAATCCTCGTAGGCGTTCAAACCTAAGTGACTGCGCCCAGTGGCACTAATAATACCCATAGTGACCGTCTGGCCCACGCCAAAGGGGTTGCCAATGGCGAGTGAGACATCGCCTATGGCAACATCGGTTGAATCGGTTAGTGCGATAACGGGAAGATCGTCTAGAGGAATATGAAGGACGGCCAAGTCGCTTTCTGGATCGGTGCCGATGACTTTGGCAAGGGTTTCGCGTCCGTCACGCAGTGCGACCTGTATTTCATCAGCGCCGTTAATGACATGATGATTGGTTAAAACGTAGCCATTTTCACTCACGATGACGCCGGAGCCGAGACTTGAAAGCATCCGTTGTTGCCGTGTGGCATCGTCACCATCAAAAAACTGTTGAAAAAAGGGATCCGACATTAAGGGGTGTTGATCACGCTCGACAATGCGCGATGAATAAATATTAACGACGGCCGGTGCGGCGCGGTTAACCGCATCAGAGTAACTCGCCGGTCCTTCGTTGCGTGTTAAAGGAGGCGCTTGTTGAACGTCCGGCTTAGGCCGCTGGTTTTCTGACTCTGTTTCAGATGAAGTGACAAGGGCGGTCTCGGCGGTTTCATCGGGTGTAGAGGATGACGATTCGAAGGGGATTGAGTCGGGAAATACCGCAAGAAACAGTACTGCGAGCAATATGCCGGAAATAATGGGCCATATGTAAGGCAGCACGAAGCGTTGCATGGGCGTTCCTTAATTCACAGTCTGTTAGACGATGCTGTTTGCGTTGAAAAGCGCGCGTTGGAAGTGGGTGATGATAACATTCCTTACGGATATTCCGCAGGTGTGGCTATTGGTTAATCAAACGCATTGAAGGAGAGCAAAATGGTGGAGCGGGATGTGCTAGTGGCTGCGTGTGAGCACAAACTAAGCGCCAGCCGTTTTAAAGACTTTACCCTGAATGGGCTTCAGGTCGAAGGGCGAGGGCGTATTCAGCGAGTTCTCACCGGTGTGACAGCGTGCCAGGCGCTTTTGGATGAAGCCGTCGCATGGGAGGCCGATGCCATTGTCGTGCATCATGGTTACTTTTGGAAAAATGAACCCATTGCACTAACGGGGATGAAGCAGCGACGGATTAAAACCCTGCTTAGCCACGATATGAATTTGTTGGCGTATCATCTGCCGCTCGATGCCCACCCAGAGCTTGGCAACAATGCACAGTTAGCTAAGCGGATAGGGTGGCAGTTTGAGCGCTGCCTGGATGGTGCATTAGGCGAAGGGCTTTTGTGTTTGGGTAATACCGCGCCAGCATCGCTCTCGGCCTTATCGCAACGCGTTGCGCATGAGCTAAAACGGGAGCCCTTGGTTATTGAGGCTGCGGGTGCCGGTGATATTGAGCACGTGGCGTGGTGCACCGGCGGGGCGCAGGATATGATTACTCAAGCTTATGAAGGGGGCGCGCAACTGTTTCTCTCAGGCGAGATATCAGAGCGCACCACCCACCTAGCGCGCGAAATGGGCATCCACTATATGGCCGCGGGTCACCATGCGACTGAGCGCTATGGCGTACAGGCGTTAGGCGAGTGGTTGGCCGCAGAATTTGGCATTGAGCATCGTTTTGTAGATATTGATAATCCTGCGTGACGCGGGGAGAGTCTTTACACGTTATGAAGCCGTCGACGTAGGGTTAGTAGCGTGGCGGCTGTGGCGGAGTGTCAGCCTCTTTTAGGCCAAAGTCTTCTGATAAAGTGCCGCTTTGGCCATCTGCGTAATCGCGGGGCGCGCCAGTAGCGGCAGGTCCAGTAGTGGCAGACGAGTTAGTGGTAGACGGTGCAGTGGCACCTTCTTCGTTTGCTTGTGTGTTACTCAAGCCGCTTAAGTCGAGATGGGGTAGTGTGTCATTGCCCAAGTTCCAGTGCTGCGCTTCTTGATTGAGTTGCTTTTCAAGCTCGCTCGCTTCATCACGAATGGTGTCGAGACGTTGCTGAAAGTCGAGTAGATGTGAACCCATACGGCTTTTAAGCTCGGCCAATTGGCGCTCGCTTTCCAGGAGCTTTTGCTGCATGGCAACAACATTATGCTGACTTTTGCTGGCGAAGCGGTAACCAACCGCGCCGACAATAATACCTAAAACAGCGCCAATAAAGGCAAACATCAGCTCAGTACTTACTTCCACATTTATCTCCCTAGCATCTGCTGCGTGCTCTATCTTAGTGGCTTTTTCTCAATGATTTTGTCTCAATGACTTTGTCTCAGTAACATCTCGACTCAGTAATGCGTTTTGCGGCTATTATAGGCGCCTTTCAGGCGCTTGGGTCAATCCGTCCATGTGCTTTGTGTGCCTTCGGCGTATAATCTTGCGCCATTAGATATTGAGGCGCTGATAAAATTGGCTCAAAACGCGCTGCAGGAGACTAATGCTATGACATCGACCTCTGGCCATGGAGACACTGTGACACGACCGCCAACCCCCATGGAACGCTATCGCGCAGACCTTGAAAGAGATGACTTTCAATACGATGCCGCGCAACAAAAGGCCGTCGAACACCTGCAGCGGCTGTATGACAATCTCATTAGTGCGCCCACCACCAAGCCGAAAAGTGTTATAGCTAAGAAAGGTATAAAAGCAAAGATGGCGGGATTAATGGGGAAATCCACGCCAGGGTACTCGCAACCTGCTATGCCAAGAGTTCAAGGGCTCTATTTTTGGGGGGGAGTGGGTAGAGGTAAAACGTATCTCGTTGATACCTTCTACGAAGCGCTGCCATTTGCCGATAAGATGCGTACGCACTTTCACCGGTTCATGCAGCGTGTACATAATGAGTTGAACCACTATAAAGGCGAAAAAGACCCCCTAAAGCTGATTGCGGGAAAGTTTGCAGCTGAGGCTCGCGTTATTTGCTTTGACGAATTTTTTGTCAAAGACATTACCGATGCGATGATTTTGGCCAATTTGCTAGAAGCGCTTTTCGAGCATGGTGTTGTCTTAGTTGCCACCTCCAATATTGTGCCGGACGATCTCTATAAAGAGGGATTGCAGCGCGCGCGTTTTATCCCGGCGATTGAACTTCTCAATCGTCACTGTGAGGTCGTGAATGTCGACTCCGGGGTTGACTACCGCTTACGCGTTCTTGAACGAGCCGAAATTTTTCACACCCCGCTTGATGCTGAGGCAGAAACCGAACTTTTGCGTAGTTTTCGTGAAATATCCGGCCACGAAGGGGAGCTTGATGCGCCACTGGAGGTGAATCACCGGGTGCTCCATACACGCAGAGTGCATGACGACGTCGTCTGGTTTGAGTTTCAAGAGCTGTGTGATGGGCCGCGTAGTCAGAATGACTATATTGAGCTGGCGCGCGAATTTCACACCGTGCTGGTTTCCAATGTTACGCAAATGGACGCGAAAAAAGACGACCAAGCCCGGCGCTTTATCAATATGGTGGATGAGTTTTACGATCGCGGCGTCAAACTTCTGATGTCCGCAGAAGTACCCATCACGTCGCTTTATACTGACGGCAAACTCAACTTTGAGTTCCAGCGGACGCTGTCGCGGTTGCAAGAGATGCAGTCGCACGATTATCTCGCGTTGGCCCATAAGCCCTAGGGCGATAGACGGGAGATAGGTGATAGACTGGACTAGGCCGTTGGTGGGTAATCACGCCTCAAACGTGAAAAAGCCTTTAACTGGGTACTTCTCTTACTGTAGAATACTGCCTCGCTCAACGTTGCTTTGCTAGCTTTGGCAGGCAACCAAGAAAAATAGGGATGGTGCTAAGCTTTCGCATTTTTTAAGTAGGAAGCTGATGACGCCCAACACACTTAAATCTGGTGAATTTCATTCATGAAGACGTTCAGTGCTAAGCCGCAGTCCGTCCAGCGCGACTGGTATGTCGTCGACGCGACGGATAAAACGCTCGGTCGTCTAGCTACCGAGATTGCTCGCCGCCTACGTGGCAAGCATAAGCCCGAATTTACTCCTCACGTTGATACTGGCGACTACATCGTTGTTATCAATGCTGAGAAAGTCCAAGTGACTGGCAACAAAGCCAAGGCGAAGACTTACTACCGTCATACCGGTTATCCGGGTGGCCTGCGCTCAATGACGTTCGATAAAATGATCGATCACGCGCCCGAGCGCATTATTGAGTCTGCCGTTAAAGGTATGCTGCCAAAAGGCCCTCTAGGCCGCGCTATGTACACCAAGCTGAAAGTCTATGCTGGTGCCGAGCATCCGCATGCTGCTCAACAGCCGCTTGAACTGAACATCTGAGGAAATCTTCGCCATGACACAGCAGTATTACGGTACCGGGCGCCGCAAGACTTCTACCGCCCGCGTTTTCCTTAAGCCGGGTTCCGGCAAGATCACTGTCAATAACCGCGAGTTGGATCAATTCTTTGGTCGCGTGACTGGCCGCATGGTGGTTCGTCAGCCTCTCGAATTGACTGATACCCTTAACCAGTTCGACGTCTATGTGACTGTTGCTGGTGGTGGCGGCTCAGCGCAAGCTGGTGCTATCCGTCACGGTATCACCCGCGCACTGATGGACTATAATGAGGACTTGCGCCCGGTGCTGCGCGAAGCGGGTTACGTTACCCGTGATGCTCGCCAAGTAGAGCGTAAGAAAGTCGGTCTGCGTAAAGCGCGCCGTCGTCCGCAGTTCTCTAAGCGTTAATTTTAGCGCAATGCGGCAAAACGCCCAGGTCATTGGCCTGGGCGTTTTTTTGTCTAAATATCAATAAGTTATGCTTTTTGTTCCACCTTGGTCAAGGGTGGTTGTTCTTGTGCAGAGCGCTTAGTTTTTTTACCATAGAGCGCATTTGGTATTTGTCGCCGCAATATGCCTTTGTGGCGGTACGAGTAAGCTGATGGGAGAAACCAGAAATGGCAGATAACGGCGTAAACAAAGGTCGGCGCCGTTTCCTCGTAGGTGCCACCTCCGTAGTGGGTGCGGTAGGTGCTGTCGGGGTTGCGGTTCCCTTTGTGGCTTCTTGGCAGCCTAGTGCCAAGGCGAGAGCGGCGGGTGCTCCCGTACAGGCGGATGTTTCCAAGCTAGAGCCAGGTCAGCGAATGACGGTGGAGTGGCGCGGGCGTCCTGTGTGGATTATCAATCGCACGCCCGAAATGATCGAGCGTACGGAATCAATAGATGTGGGTCGCTTGGCTGACCCGAATTCTGATGTGCCCCAGCAACCTGGCTATGTGACCAACACGCTGCGTTCCATCAAGCAAGATATTGGCGTCTTGATAGGTATTTGTACGCACCTAGGCTGCTCTCCGCTTTATCGCCCCGAGCCTGATGCCGAAGGAGTGGGCACGGATAACTGGCCGGGAGGTTTTTTCTGCCCTTGTCACGGCTCTCGCTTTGATTTGGCCGGGCGCGTATTTACCAATGTGCCTGCGCCAACCAACCTTGAAGTGCCGCCGTATCGCTTTGAAAGCGACGATATTATTATCGTTGGCGAAGATGAGGAGACTGCCTAATGGGTAATCCAAATAAAGCCAAAGCTGAAAGCGGCATCATGCGGTGGGTTGATGATCGTTTTCCCGCTACGCAAATGTGGCAAGAACATCTATCAAAGTACTACGCTCCGAAGAACTTTAATTTCTGGTATTTCTTTGGCTCGTTAGCTCTACTCATGCTGGTTAATCAAATTTTAACCGGTGTATGGTTGACCATGAGCTATAACCCTTCGGCAGAAGGTGCTTTTGCTTCTGTTGAATATATTATGCGCGATGTAGAGTGGGGCTGGTTAATCCGCTACATGCACACCACTGGCGCCTCTGCCTTTTTCCTCGTTATATACCTGCATATGTTTCGCGGTCTGCTTTATGGCTCGTACAAAGCGCCTCGAGAGCTGGTGTGGATCTTTGGTATGACGATTTATCTGGCGCTGATGGCAGAAGCCTTTATGGGTTATCTATTGCCATGGGGACAGATGTCCTACTGGGGTGCTCAGGTCATTATTTCGCTGTTCTCTGCTATTCCGGGCATCGGCCCTGACCTTGCGCAGTGGATACGGGGTGATTTCCTGATTTCCGGTATTACGCTCAACCGTTTCTTTGCGCTCCACGTCGTTGCGGTGCCTATCGTTATTTTGGCATTGGTGGTGCTACACATTATTGCGCTGCACGAAGTGGGCTCCAATAACCCAGACGGTATCGATATCAAGAAGAAAAAGGATGAGACGGGCAAGCCGCTTGACGGTATCCCCTTCCACCCTTACTACACCGTGAAAGACCTCGTGGGTTTGGCGGTGTTCCTGTTTGTCTTCTGCATCGTGGTGTTCTACTTCCCAGAAGGGGGTGGCTATTTCATTGAGAAGCCCAACTTTGAGCCCGCGAACCCGCTGCAAACGCCAGACCATATTGCACCGGTTTGGTACTTCACACCGTTCTACGCCATCTTGCGTGCGATTACGTTCTCGATTTTTGGCCTCGATGCTAAGTTCCTGGGCGTTATCTTTATGGGCGCTGCGATTGCTGTACTGTTTGTTTTGCCATGGCTTGACCGTAGCCCGGTACGCTCCATGCGCTACAAGGGCTGGATGTCTAAAGTGATGCTTACGCTCTTTGCTATCAGCTTTATCATCCTAGGGATACTGGGTGTGCTGCCGTCGACCGGTGGTCGTACTATCCTGGCTCAAGTATGTACAGCCATTTACTTCGCTTTCTTCCTGCTTATGCCGATTTATACCAAGCTGGAGAAGACTAAACCCGTTCCGGAAAGGGTGACTGGCTAATGAAAAAGCAACTATTTGCACTGCTATTCGCGCTGCTCCCAGTAACGGCGATGGCCGCTGGCGGCACTAGCGTGCCGTACTCCATGGAGCCAGACCTGGCCGATAAAGAGTCGTTGCAAAACGGCATGCAGATCTATACGAACTACTGCATGGGGTGTCACTCGCTCGAATATCAGCGCTTCGCCCGTGCGGCAGAAGATCTGGGTATGCCGCAAGATCTTGTTGAAGAGAATTTGATCTTTTCGCCGGATCTTGCGTTTAACGACCAAATGCACATCGCCATGAATAGCGGCGATGCAGAGGGTTGGTTTGGTGCGCCGCCACCCGATTTGTCGCTTGAAGCCCGTCTACGCGGCACAGACTGGATTTACTCTTATCTGTTGAGTTTTTATAAAGATCCGAGTACCACGACAGGTGTCAACAATGCGGTGTTTCCTTTGGTCGCAATGCCTAACGTCTTAGAGCCTTTACAGGGTGTTCAAGAGAAGGTATGCGCCCAGACAGACCGTCACGTTGAAGGGTCTGAACTTGATCCGCTAACAGGCAAGTATCAATCCTGCGAAGTGTTGCAAGTGACACAGCCAGGCAAGCTAGAGCCGGAAGAGTTCGAAGAGGCAGTTTACGACCTGACCAACTTCTTGGCTTATGTGGGTGAGCCGTCTAAGCTCCAAGCGCAAGCACTTGCGCCGAAGGTGCTGATTTTTATCTTCATTTTCGGTGTGATTGCTTACTTGCTGAAGCGTGAGTACTGGCGCGATATTCACTAAACGAGTATGACGCGTAGCAAAGGGCGTGCGGCATGTGTCGCGCGCCCTTTGTGTTACTAGCGGTAATACATCCGTCTGTTTTACCCTGTAAAGATATTTGCGTGTTATGATCTCAAGTTGGTTTGATGCGAGGATGATTTCATGGGTGTAGTGGCCAAACGGTCGTCGATGATCTTTTATTCAGGTAATGATGATCACTTTAGCCATCGGGTGCGTATTGTGTTGGCTGAAAAAGGTGTTGCAGTAGAAATTGTCGATGTAAACGAAGAGCAGCCTCCGGAAGAACTAGCGGACTTAAATCCCTACAATAGCGTGCCTACGCTGCTGGATCGTGATTTGGTGCTCTACGAATCTAAGGTAATGATGGAGTACCTAGACGAGCGCTTCCCGCATCCGCCGCTTTTGCCGGTGTACCCCGTTGCGCGTGCGCAAAGCCGCCTATGGATGCATCGTATTGAGCGCGAATGGTGCCCAAAGGTTGAGCAGATTCGTACCGGGGGCAAAAAAGAGGCGGATAAGGCACGTAAAGAGCTTCGCGAAAGCTTAGTGGGCATTTCGCCGATTTTTGAAGATATGCCTTTCTTCATGAGCGACGAATTCACACTGGTTGATTGCTGTTTAGCGCCCATTCTGTGGCGCCTGCCGGAGCTCAATATTGAGTTGCCAGAAAAGCAGGTGCAGCCTCTGATGAGTTATATGGCGCGTGTTTTCGAACGTGAGGCATTTAAAACCTCGCTGAATGAGCACGAAAAAGAGATGCGTGCATAATTTACTGATGTAAGCGATAGGAGGGGAACCCGATGCGTTCCAGTCGCCCCTATCTGGCGAGAGCACTTTACGAATGGCTGGTCGATAACGAGTTGACGCCTTATCTGGTAGTCGATGCCACCCAGCCGGATGTGGAAGTGCCTAAACAATTTGTGCAAAACGGCCAGATTGTCCTTAACGTGGCCCCTACGGCGGTGCGCGATCTTTTTATGGAGAATCAAGCTATCGGCTTTAACGCACGTTTTGGTGGTCAGCCCATGCAGGTGATGATTCCTACACCTGCGTTAATTGCTATCTACGCGCGCGAGAATGGTGCTGGCATGGTCTTTGGTCATGAGCCAGAACTTGATTCACCGGAAGAAGAGCAGACTGAGTCCGAGACCCACAGTGGTGTGTCCGGTAAGCCGGAGCTTTCGGTTGCGGAACCTGCCGAGCAAACTAGTGACGAGGAAGATGCGGATAAAGATAGCGAGAGCGAAGATAAAAATTCGTCGTCTGCTTCGTCTTCCACAACAACGTCTTCTAAGTCCGGCTCTTCGAGCAAGAAGAAAAAGCCTACGCTGCGGGTGATTAAATAAAGTAACCGTCGCAACCTGCGATCAGTGCTTAAACCAGCAAGGCCTCGACATATGTCGAGGCCTTGCTGGTTGATAGACAATCTTATTTAATGAGCGGCAAGATATCGCCTTTTATGGCGCCCTAGTCTAGGTATTCAAAGACTTTAACAATTCGCTGTACGCCTCTTACGTTCGATGCGGCGGCTACAATACGGTCTGCTTCGCTACGAGAGACAATGCCCATGAGGTAAACGCTTGCGTTTTCGGTTGTCACTTTCAGTTTAGATGAGTCGATACGGTCATTTGTGGCTAATTGGCTGATCACGTTGGTGGTCAGCCAGCTATCGGTCAAACGCTGGCCTGCAGGTAAGCGAGCAGCGATTGTTAGCTCGTTATGAACTTCCTCAACGCCGCGGATATCATGGGCGACGTTACCCGCCATCTCACGAAGTTCTTCGCTCGGGACTTGGCCAACTAATAAAACGACGCCGTTGTAGCTGTGTGGGCGGATGCGTGCGTCGTCAAGGCGGCCATCGGTGCGTGCTAGGGCTTTGTCGACCTCCTGTTCAATGACTGAATCGACCGCTTCTACATCGCTACTGCGGTTGCCGTAGTTAGAGGGGTTTGACGCAGTATGAGTCGCGCAACCACTAAGAATTAGCATCACGCAAAGCAAGGCAATTATTAACCAGCGTGAGGAAAAAAAGGCAAAGGGCATAGAAAGCTCCTTAAAATCATGGAGTATCACGCCATTTAGTCGCGCGATACGTGTTGGTGAGGTAGCTAGTCGCATTAGATGGCGCCACCAAAGAGTTGTTCATCAATTAAATCACATAAGCAGTGAATCACTAGTAGATGTACTTCTTGGATGCGTGCAGTAGACGTGGCAGGTACGCGGATTTCACAGTCATCTTGACCCAGCAGCGATGCCATATCGCCACCGTCGCGCCCGGTTAACGCAACAACGGTCATTTCTCTATCGTGGGCGGCCTGTATCGCCTGGACAATATTGGCGGAATTGCCACTGGTGGAAATGGCGAGCAAAACATCACCCGGCTGCCCAAGCGCACGAATTTGCTTGGAAAATACCTCGTTATACGTGTAGTCGTTGGCAATCGACGTGAGTGTCGAAGTGTCTGTGGTGAGTGCCAAGGCGGGAAGGCTTGGGCGTTCGCGCTCAAAGCGGTTCAGCAGCTCAGAGGAAAAGTGTTGGCTGTCGCCCGCGCTTCCGCCATTGCCGCAGGCAAGAATTTTGCCCTCATTGACTAAACTCTGCACCATCATTTGGCTGGCGACTTCAATGAAAGGTGGTAGCACTTCACTGGCATACGTTTTAGTGTCAATGCTGGCGTTAAAGTGACCGAGTATTCGCGACTGAAAATCCATCTAAAGGTCCTGATTGCTAGCGTCAAAATGCGTCGAAGGCGGCTTTTACCCACTCGAAAGTTAAATCAGGCGGCGAGCCAACGACACCTAGAATATCAAAGCGGCACGGGCAGTAAAGCTGCCTTTTAGCGAGATAAACCCGTGCAGCATGCACGAGATGACGTTGTTTTTGCGCCGTCACGGCTTCGAGTGGATGGCCATACTGAGTGGTAACGCGATGCTTAACTTCGACAAACACCAGGGTGTCGCCGTCTTGCATGACCAAATCAAGCTCACCACCTTTGGCGTACTGATTGCGACCTAAAAGCGTTAGCCCGTGTAGCTGCAGCCATTCCGCTGCTTGCTGTTCCATCGCTAACCCGCGGGCCCGGGCGGTTTGTGCGCTATTCCTCATCAGGTGTCGATAGCCCCGGAATAAGAATTGGCGCCGGGATTCCATTTAGGAACTTCGCCCAAGGCAGCTCACGGTAGATGCGGCCGTCTGCGGTTAAGTAAAGCCGCCCGGTCGCGCCATTAAGGCTTTCTGCGCCAGTTAATACTGTCAGGTTGGTTGCGATTTCGAAGGCGTCCACCCCCATGGCCATTAGGCTGAACATTGAGGCATCGCTCTCTTCGCGCAGTGTTCGGTACGTGGTGTAAAAGGGTAGGACTTCTTCACCACCTACGGCCGCGTCCGGAATCTGCCAGGGGATATCCATGAACATCACGTTGTCGAGGTCTTGGTCCAAACGCGGCTGGTGCTGTCCATCGTGTAGATGAGAAGTGGCGTAAATAGGTAAATTCGGCGCGTAGTAGTAGTCGAGGGTAGGAGGGACTTGGCGTGCATAGTCGGGAACGGCAAGAAGAAAGAGCGCGTCAATATTATTCAGTTGGGCGCGCTCACCGCGGACATTGAGCGCGGTCTTAACTGAATTGGAAACCGAATTCTTGGGGTTGTAGCGCACGGCGTTAGTAACGTTTCCGCCTTGCGCGCTCCACTCGTTCCAAAAGGCTTCGCCTACCCGGCGGCCCCAGTCATTATCGGGCACCATAATCACCATCTGCCGGTGTCCATCTTGCCACGCGCGCTGTGCCGCCTGGCGGGCTTCGTCTTCGGCGGAAAGGCCGAACTGAAATAGCCGCGTCGCTTGGTTATTGCGACTCTTGCCGTAATTGAGCGCCAAAGTAGGTATTGGCACACTTTGGCGCTGTTCAAGCGCTGTCACTTGGTCTTTGTCGAGTGGTCCGATGACGATTTGAGCCCCCATTTGCTCGGCGCGGTCGTAAAGTGCGTTAAGGCCATGCTGGGAAGCATCGATAAAATGTAGCTGCACATCGCTATTTTGTACGTCGTGATGTTGGCGCATCGCAGTGGCAATCGCCGAGGCGACATTGTCCAGTGGCCCTGATTCGGGTAAATACACCACGATACGCTCTACGTCTGCGCTGAATTCGGGTAAGGCAAAGCGCTCGGGGTCAAGTTGGTCAAGCGCCTCCTGCGCCCAACGTCTGCGTTCTTGAAGGGTTTGCTGCTGCTCAGCCGACATGCCTAATTCTTGATCGAGCACTGTGGCGGCTTTCAAAACTGCGCGAGGCTCGTCAAGGGCGCGAGCAAGCCCGGAGTAGAGTAGCGCCCAGCGCACGCGGTCAGATTCGGACAATTTCTGTGGATCTAATTCATCCGCTGTGGCGAAGGCTTTATCGCGCTGCCCTTGGCGAGCGTAGATGTTAGCGGCTTCTAAGCGGGTTTTTGCAGCTTGGTCAGGCGCTTGTTCTTGGGCCTGGTTAAGTAGGCGATTTGGGTCCTGATCCGGGACGCGGTCAACCACGCTAGGTGGCTGTTGAAGAGCGCAGCCCGCCATAAAAAGGGCAGTAAGCGTCAGGGTGAGTAAGCCACGATATAGCGGTTTCATGTATCCTTCCTTAGTTGCCATTGGCGCTGCCATTTTTTCGTTTAACAGGAGTTTAGATGACACACGGCCATCTGGGCACATCGCATCCAGGAACATTGTACGTGGTTGCTACGCCGATTGGGAATTTGCAAGACCTCTCGCCACGCGCTGCCCAAACGCTGGGTAGTGTAGCGCGAATTGCCGCAGAAGATACGCGCCACAGTGGACGGCTCTTGACGCATTTAGGGCTCAATGTGCCGATGCTGTCACTGCATGACCACAATGAGTCTTACCGTGTAGAGCAGCTCGACCGCTATCTCGTGGCAGGCGAAGATATCGCTTTGATTAGCGATGCCGGTACGCCGTTAATCAGCGATCCCGGCTTTGTGCTCGTGCGAGCACTGCGCGAGCGCGGGCGTCGTATCGTGCCTGTACCTGGCCCGTCAGCGCTGATTACAGCGCTATCAGGGGCAGGGCTCCCCACCGACCGGTTTACTTTTGCGGGTTTTTTGCCTGCCAAGCCCGCGGCGCGAAAACAAGCGCTTGAACAGTGGCTGGCGCACGAAGCCACGCTTGTGTTTTACGAATCGCCACACCGTATTGTGCATACGCTGAAGGCGCTCAGTGAAGTGATGGGCGCGCGCGACGTAGTGCTCGCTCGCGAGCTAACCAAGACATTCGAAACCTTTTTGAGCGGCACACCTGATGCATTGCTAACTCAGTTAGAAGAGGACCCCAATCAAGCCCGGGGGGAGTTTGTGGTGATGGTTCAAGGCGCACCACATAACGGCGAGCAAACCCAACAAGCGTTTTCAGAAGATGTGTTGTTAAACGCTCTGTTAGCGGAGGGGGTTGGCGTTAAACAAAGTGCTGCCGTGGCGGCACGCGTGTTCGGCGGACGCAAGCAAACGTGGTATGCCCGACTACAAGCAATGAAGAGCGAGGATTGAGGCCAAGCGGAGGCGCTGGTATGCTTGCCGCCGGAGTTGGCCAGACAGTCGCCGCTGCCTTTACGGGCAGGGGAGGAAAGTCCGGGCTCCATAGGGCAGAGTGCCAGGTAACGCCTGGGCGGTGTGAGCCGACGGAAAGTGCAGCAGAGAGTAGACCGCCTACGCCTTTCGGGGCCGGTAAGGGTGAAAGGGTGCGGTAAGAGCGCACCGCGCGCCTGGCAACAGTGCGTGGCAAGGTAAACCCCACTCGGAGCAAGACCAAATAGGGACCCAATGGCGTGGCCCGCGCTGGGTCCGGGTAGGTTGCTTGAGCGCTGCGGTAACGTAGCGCCTAGAGGAATGGCTGTCCACGACAGAACCCGGCTTATCGGCCGACTCCCCAATCATGCAAAGAGCGACTTAGCGCGCTCTCCTGACAATGCCATGCGCCACCCACACCCTAAGCGGGTTAGGCCATCGTTCTGTGTGAGAGCTACATGCCATCATCAGAGGCTGAAAAAGCCGTTAATCGCTTTCGTCATGCCAGTGTGTTGCTTGACGGTGCTGTCGATACACTCGTGCATCAGCCCGATGGCGTCTATCTTGACGGGACCTTTGGGCGCGGTGGGCATTCCCGGGCGATTTTATCGCGCTTAAATAAGGTAGGACGTTTGATCGCGCTAGACCGCGATCCTCAGGCAGTCGAGGCGGCGGCAGAGATCGATGATTCACGCTTTACTATGGTGCAGCGAGATTTTGCGCACTTAGCCGACGTTGCCCACGAGCAAAGCGTTCACGGCAAACTCGCCGGGATCCTACTCGATGTGGGGGTATCCTCGCCGCAACTTGATGACCCGGAGCGCGGTTTTAGCTTCATGCGCAATGGCCCGCTTGATATGCGCATGGATCCTACCCAAGGTGAAAGCGCGGCAGAATTCCTGGCCCGTGCCAGTGAAGCCGATATTGCCCACGTGTTCAAAACCTATGGCGAAGAGCGCTTTGGTAAGCGCCTCGCGCGTGCCGTGGTAACTCGTCGCCGTGAGCAGCCCTTTACCCACACCGTGGATCTTGCTGAGGTGCTCAAAACCGCCCACCCAGCATGGGAAAAGGGACGCCACCCAGCAACTAAAGCGTTTCAAGGCTTGCGTATTTACTTAAATGGCGAGTTAGAACAGCTAGACGCTGCACTTGATGCCGCCCTTGAAACACTTGCTCCGGGTGGTCATTTGGTGGTGATCAGCTTCCATTCGCTGGAAGATCGGCGGGTGAAGCGTTTTATTCGTCATCACGTGCGTGGAGACACACATTTACCGCGTGGTGTACCTATTCGCGACGATCAACTCAACCGCCGTTTAGAAGCGCTGGGGAAAGGCCAGCGCCCCTCTGAGTCAGAAGTGGCAGAAAACCCACGGGCGCGCAGCGCGGTCATGCGTGCAGCGCGTAAGCGGGCGTAACTGATGGCTAGGGTTAATGTTCAGCAGTGGGCGGCTTCGATGCGAGCCGAGTGGCCATTTCGCTTACGCTGGCGGTTTTGGCCTATTTTTAATGCGCTATTGTTTTTGGCTTGCCTTAGCAGCGGTTTAGCCGTGGTCCTTACTACACATCAAACGCGTGTTGCTTACGCGGAGCTTCAGCGGTTAGAGCAGGAAAAAAACCAACTGCACACCGAGTGGGGGCAATTGTTGCTTGAAGAAGGTGCGTGGTCGACTCCAGCTCGAGTGGAGAGGATTGCGACCGAACGGTTGAATATGCGCATTCCTAATGTCCATGACGTTGAGGTGATTCGCCCGTGAGTCGCCAAAGCCGAGGTGTCTCCTCGCGTGCTGCCCCTGTCGCACCGCCGCTTGCCGGCGGACGTTTTCTGTTAGTGTTATGCGCCATCGTCGTGGTCGCCGCCGTACTCATTGGGCGTATTACGCTGCTACAAGTCATTGATCGCCCCTTTCTCCAAAGCCAAGGCGACGCCCGTACACTGCGCCATGAAACCATTCCTGCACACCGCGGTATGATTACGGATCGCAACGGTGAACCATTGGCAATTTCAACGCCGGTGGTAACGCTATGGGCAAATCCACAAGACTTAACCGAGGACCCGGTGCGGCGTGTAGTGCTGGCGCAGGCCTTAGGCATGAGCCTGCTCGATTTCGAAGCACGCTTAGCGCGTTTTAGCCAACATGAGTTTATGTACTTGCGCCGGCATATGACCCCTCAAGCCGCCCAGCATGTTTTAGATTTACGCACCCCCGGGGTGTACGCTCAGCAGGAGTACAAGCGTTACTACCCCGCTGGTGAGGTCGCCGCTCAGCTTCTGGGGGTGACCAACGTGGACGACGTAGGGCAAGAGGGTCTAGAACTTGCTTATCAGCCTTACTTGGCTGGCCATCCTGGGCAACGTCGGGTTCTTAAGGATCGCCGCGGCCGTTTGATCCGTGAGCTTGGTGTGGTGGAAGAGGCAGAACCCGGCGGAGAGCTCACCCTTGCCATTGATCAGCGCCTTCAGTACATGGCGTACCGTGAGTTACGCGCGGCGGTCGCGGAGCATCGTGCGGATGGCGGTATTGTCGTGATGATGGACGCGCGTAATGGCGAAGTGTTGGCAATGGCGAATTTGCCATCTTACAACCCTAACAACCGTGCAGGGCTCGATCCGCGGGGGCTTCGTAATCAGGCTGTGGTGGATGTGTTTGAACCTGGGTCAGTCGTTAAGCCATTGGCGATGGCGGCTATATTGGAAAGTAACCAATTTGATCGCACTACCGTCGTGGACACCTCGCCAGGTTGGATGCGCTTGGATGAGTACACCATTCGTGACATACGTGACTATGGCGAGTTGGATTTAGCCGGTATCTTAGAGAAATCGTCAAATATTGGAATGTCGAAATTGGCATTAGAGCTTCACGATATGGCGATTTGGGAGAAATACAACCAGCTGGGATTTGGACATAACCCAGGAACAGGTTTTCCCGGTGAGTCGGCAGGGAGTTTGCCCGCACCCGTTCACTGGTCGCGCAGTGAGAAGGCCTCGCTTTCGTATGGCTACGGTTTATCCGTATCAGCGCTACAGCTGGCGAGTGCGTATACGGCAATTGCTAACGACGGCGTCAGGCTACCACCTTCTTTGCTACGGTTAACGCAAGCACCCGAAGGTATTCCCTCTATTGAGCCTAATGTGGCGAATGATTTACTGCGTATCTTGGAAACGTCGGTTGGCGCTTACTCAGGCGGGCGACGTGCGCGAGTGGAAGGCTATCGTGTCGGGGGTAAAACCGGCACCGTGCGTAAAACAGGGGTATCGGGGTATGCCGACAACGCCTACCGAAGCGTATTTGCGGGGGTGGCCCCCATTTCCGATCCACGTATTGTTACCATTGTTATGATTGATCACCCCAAAGCCGGTGAATTTTACGGTGGCGCTGTGGCGGCTCCGGTTTTTTCAAGTGTCACTGGCAACGCGCTGCGGCTGTTGGATGTACCGCCGGATCATGAGGTGCCCTAGGTTGGAAGGAGAAAGCATGACGTTGAGTTCGCGCGATGTAATCACGGCGCTCAAGCAGGTATGGCCAGCGGCGAAGCTGCCTGACACATTGCCAATGTTGGCTGATAACCTGCGGCTGATCACCGATTCACGCTTAGTGAAGCCCGGTGATATTTTTGTCGCGGTTCCAGGTAGCCAGCGAGACGGGCGCGATTTTATCGAGGCGGCGCTAGAAGCTGGTGCGGCGTTGGTGCTGAGTCACGCGCGCAATGGCGAGGTGCATCTCGACGGGCGCGTCCTTATTATGCCCCACTTGTCACTGCGCTTAGGTGAGTTGGGCCGTGCTTTATTTAACGTGCCAAGTAGCATTGATGTGATTGCAGTAACCGGCACCAATGGCAAAAGTTCGGTGACGCATTATATCGCCGATTTGAGTGAACAGTTGGGTGTGCCGGCTGGCGTGGTGGGTACGCTGGGGGTGGGGCGTACCGGGACACTCGCCGACAGTGGCTTAACCACGCCAGGGCCGCTGGCGCTACAAGCGACGCTTGGTGAAATGGCGCACCAGGGCGTGCGACGCATTGCCCTGGAAGCCTCCTCGCATGCGCTTGATCAAAACCGCCTCGATGCGGTGGATGTCAAAGTCGGTGTTTTCACCAACCTCACTCGCGACCATCTAGATTACCACGGCAGCATGGCGGCTTATGCCGCCGCGAAATCCAAGCTCTTTCGTCGTACCGAGCTTGAGAGTGCGGTAGTTAACGGCGATGACCCCTTGGTACGGTTGATGCTTGCGGGTTGTGCTGACTCAGTACGGGTATTAGCCACTGGGCAAGATGAAGCGGTGACCTTACGTGTACTTGAATGGCAGCCGCACGCCAAAGGTCAGCATGCCGTGATCGCTACGCCGGATGAAGAAAAAGTGCTCAACCTAGGGCTAATGGGGCGCTTTAATCTCGATAATGTATTATTGGCCATGGCTACGCTGTATGGCTTGGGTGAGACGATCGATTCGCTCGTAGAGGCCGCCGCGAATATCGCCCCGGTGCCGGGGCGTATGGAGTTATATCAGCGCGATGGCGCCCCAAGTGTGGTGGTAGATTACGCGCACACGCCGGATGCGTTGCGTAGCGCGCTTGAGGCGTTAAAGGCGCATTTGGGCCATTCCAGTCATCTATGGTGCGTGTTTGGCTGTGGTGGTGATCGTGATACAGGCAAGCGGCCCGATATGGCGCGCGCTGCCGAAGCGCATGCCGATTACTCTGTGGTGACCGATGACAACCCCCGGAGCGAGTCGGCAGCGGCGATACGCCAAGAGATCATGGCGGGCTTTCGTCACTTGGAAACCGTTACCGAGATAGGTGATCGCCGTGCGGCGATTGCGCATGCGGTGGCCAGCGCTGCACCGAATGATGTCATTTTAGTCGCCGGCAAAGGGCATGAAACCTACCAAGAGATAAACGGCGTGCGTGAGCCGTATCTGGATAGCGACGAAGTACAAAAAGCGTTGGATGTAAGAGGCCAGGCATGAAAGCGCTATCGCTGGGTGATGTAGCTATTGCGGTGGGGGGCGACTGCACTAAAGACGATGCTGCGCTTAGTGTGACTACGGTGGTGACGGATTCGCGTCAAATCGTACCGGGGTGTTTGTTTGTCGCCCTTAAAGGCGACCGATTTGACGGCCATGCCTTTCTTGCTTCGGCGTACGAACAGGGCGCCGTAGCGGCGCTAATAGCAGAGCGCGATGAACATTGCCCGTTGCCCCAAGTGATCTGTGCGGATACACGCTTGGCATTGGGGCTGCTGGCCCAAGCGTGGCGAAGGTGCTGGCAGGGGCCGGTAGTGGCCATCACGGGAAACAGTGGCAAGACCACGGTAAAAGAGATGACTGCCGCGCTATTGAAAGCGAATGGCACGGTACATGCTACGCGTGGAAACCTGAATAATGACATTGGCGCGCCGTTAACCCTTTTGGGGTTAAACGATGAGCATCGCGCGGCTGTCATCGAGTTGGGTGCCAATCATTTGGGTGAAATTGCCTGGACGGCCCCACTGGCGTCGCCCCAGGTCGCGGTGATTACCAATGTCACCGGTGCACACGTGGGCGAATTTGGCGGGATGGGGCAAATTGCCCAGGCCAAGAGTGAAATTCTGCACGCTTTACCGGCCGAGGGTGTCGCGGTGCTTAACCGTGACGATCGTTACTTTCACTTTTGGCAGCAGTGTGCCGCGCCAAGGCAAGTGGTGAGTTTCGGTCTGCATCCTGACGCCGAGGTGACGGCCCAGGCGCTTTCTTGTGATGCCCAAGGGCGTTATGCTTTTGCGCTTGTAAAAAAAGGGCACACGTTAGGCCATGTGACACTTGCGCTGGTGGGCGAGCATAATGTGCTCAATGCCCTAGCGTCGGCAGCCGCCGCGCTGAGTTTGGCCGTACCTAGCGATGAGGTCGTTGCCCGTTTGTCGTCGTTATCGGCGTTGCCGGGACGTCTAAAGGTAGTGTCGCATCAACAAGGCGGGCAGCTGTTGGACGACTCCTACAACGCTAATCCTGGAGCGGTGAAAGTAGCGCTAGATGCGCTCATGCGCTTTCCAGGGCCACATTGGTGTGCTTTAGGCGCGATGGGAGAGCTGGGGGCTGATTCGTCAGCATTACACGCGGACGTCGGGGCTTATGCGGCAAGGCTAGGCGTTGATCAGCTGCTGACCTTGGGTGAAGCGGCTAAGCCTGCCAGTGAGGCGTTTGGTAAGGGGCAGCATTTTGACGACTATGCGGCGCTAGAGCAGTATCTCATGCGCATGTTGCCGCCCAACGCCAGTTTATTGGTCAAAGGTTCACGTAGTGCCGGCATGGAGCGCTTGGTTGAAGCGCTGCGCCATGACGCTACACAAGCAGATACTTCATGTTAACCATATAAGGTAACCGCCGTTCATGTTACTCCATTTGGCGAATTTTCTAACGCAATATCAGCCGGGTTTGCAGGTGTTTAACTATCTGACCCTGCGCGTTATTTTAGCATCGCTCACCGCGTTGCTGCTCTGCTTATGGCTTGGCCCTTGGGTGATTCGTCGCCTGGTGGAAGGTCAAATAGGTCAGGCGGTTCGTGATGACGGCCCGCAATCTCACTTGTCTAAAGCGGGTACGCCAACCATGGGTGGCGCGATGATACTTATTGCCATCGCGGTGAGTACGCTGCTGTGGGGCGATCTCACTAACCACTATATCTGGGTGGTACTCGGGGTGACGCTAGGATTTGGTGCTATTGGCTGGGTGGATGACTACCGCAAAGTGGTGGAGAAAAATCCGCGTGGCTTGCCAGCCCGCTGGAAGTATTTCTGGCAGTCCATCGTCGGGCTTGGCGCCGCCGGAGTGCTTTACTTCACGGCGGCGTCGCCAGTGGAAACGAGCCTTTTAGTGCCGTTTTTTAAAGATATTGTGATACCGCTGGGCGTTTTTTATATCGTCTTAACCTATTTTGTCATTGTCGGCAGTTCCAATGCGGTGAATTTAACCGATGGCCTAGACGGTCTTGCCATTATGCCTACCGTTTTGGTGGCCATGGGGCTTGCCGTTTTTGCCTACACCAGTGGCAATACCGTGTTTGCCAACTATTTGCATATTCCTTTCATTGCGGGAACCGGTGAGTTGGCGGTTTTTTGTGCCACGATTGCAGGGGCGGGGCTGGGGTTTTTATGGTTCAACACCTATCCCGCGCAAGTCTTTATGGGCGACGTAGGTGCGTTAGCGCTGGGTGCTGCACTGGGCGTTGTCGCGGTCATCGTCCGTCAAGAGATTGTGCTATTCATTATGGGTGGCATCTTTGTTCTTGAAACTGTCTCGGTCATTTTGCAGGTTGGTTCCTACAAGATGACGGGGCGACGCATCTTCCGTATGGCGCCGTTGCACCACCATTACGAATTAAAAGGCTGGCCTGAGCCGCGGGTTATCGTACGTTTTTGGATTATCACCGTTGTGCTGGTGCTGTTTGGCTTGGCCACGCTAAAAGTCCGCTAGGGAGCCATGATGATAGCCGTGCCAAAAGGCACCACCGTTGTGGTGGGGTTGGGGATTTCAGGGCGTGCTATCTGCCGTCATTTGGCGCGTCTCAGCGTGCCTTTTGCCATCGCTGATACGCGAGCCGAGCCACCGGGACTTGATGAAGTGAAGTGTGATTATCCCGATGTGGCCATTCACTGCGGCCCCCTGACAGAGCTTGATTTTAGCCAAGTGGAAGAAGTGATCGTAAGCCCCGGTATTGACCCGCGTGCCCCCGGCCTTGACGGATTGGCCGATGAGATCAACCCGCGTACCGGGGAGCCGCGAGTCGTCGGGGAAATCGCACTTTTTGTGCGCGCTGCTACGGCACCGATTGCCGCGATCACGGGCTCCAACGCGAAATCGACCGTCACCACGCTTTTGGGTGAAATGGCTTTGGCCTCAGGGATTAACGCGGCGGTAGGCGGTAATTTAGGCACGCCGGCGCTTGACCTTTTGGTACAAAAACCGGATACAGCGCTTTATATCCTCGAACTTTCAAGCTTCCAGCTCGAAACCACGCCAACGCTTGGCGCCAAATGCGCAGCATTTCTTAATTTGTGCGAAGACCATCTTGACCGCCACGGTGACATGGCTGCTTATCGCGCAGCTAAACAGCGTGTTTTTTTCGCCGCTGAGCATGCCGTGGTCAATGGTGATGAGCCTAACACTTGGCCTGATACCTCTCATCGCGTTGCCCACGTCACATATTTCACTCGGCATGTCCCTGAAAAAAATACCCCTGACGACAATACCTGGGCGCTAGGGGAGCTCGA
This sequence comes from Pseudomonadota bacterium, assembly GCA_051746485.1. Lineage (GTDB taxonomy): Bacteria > Pseudomonadota > Gammaproteobacteria > Pseudomonadales > Halomonadaceae > Vreelandella. The sequence continues at coordinate 51,879 of JBNJFC010000002.1, read as the reverse complement.
CGGAGACCCTTATTTAATGCAAGGCACAACGCCTTGGTTGTCCACTCACGAGCTGGGAATGGCCGGGCAGCACAACCAGCTCAATGCGTTAACGGCATTAGCCATGGGCCAGGTGCTAGGGTTTGAGCGTCAGGCAATGTGCGATGTGCTGCGCTGGTTTAAAGGGTTGAAGCATCGTAGCGAGGTGGTTGCGACCGTCAAGGGCGTTCGCTGGGTCAATGACACCAAAGGCACCAACGTGGGGGCAACATTGGCGGCGATTGAAGGGATCGGGCCCACGCTTACCGGCAAACTTATTTTGCTTGCCGGTGGCGATGGCAAAGGCGCGGACTTTACGCCCTTGGCCACACCGCTTGCGACCTACGCACGCCAAACGTTGTTATTCGGGCGCGATGCTCTGCGCCTCGATGCGGCGCTAAAAGCGCACGTGGAAACGCACCTGTACGCCGATTTAACCCAGGCGATGGAAGCCGCAGCCCGATTAGCCAAACCAGGTGACTGCGTGCTGCTGTCGCCTGCGTGTGCAAGCCTTGATCAGTTTCCTAATTATCAGCGCCGTGGTGACGTGTTTTGCCGCTGGGTTGAAGAGCACGCGAATGCTGTGAAGGAGCGCTCATGACCCGCTGGCTTTGGCGATGGCAAACGACGCTTTCTGCGCGCGACTTGCCTTGTGATATTTGGCTTGTAATGGCGGCGCTAGCGCTGGCGGCAATGGGTTGGGTGATGGTCAGCTCGGCATCGATTGGCTTACTCGACAGCAGCTTCCACTATGTGCGCCAGCACGGCATTTTTCTCTTAGTCGCCGTGTTGGCGACGCTTGCTGTCGTAAGCCTGCCGTTAGACGCATGGCGGCAAAATGCCGGTTTGCTGATGCTCGTCACGCTTTTTCTACTGGTGTTGGTTTTATTCATTGGCCAAGAAATCAACGGCAGTAAGCGCTGGATTTCTTTGCCCGGCCCGTTTCCGAGTATCCAGGTCTCTGAGTTTGGCAAACTGGGGCTGGTCATCTATTTGGCGACGTTTATGTCGCGTTTTACCTACGAATTACGCCGTCGAGCGTTGAGTATATGGCGGCCGCTAGCCGTCTTAGCCTTGCCGGTGGGGTTGTTGCTCGCCGCTCCGGATTTTGGCGGGGCGGTTGTTTACAGTGTCGCCGTCATTGGGATGCTGGTGATGGCGGGCGCATCGATGCTGTTGCTGCTGCTGATTGGCCTATTGTTAGGTGGCGGCGCGGTGTTGATGGTGGCCATAGAGCCGTACCGCCTGGCGCGTTGGACGAGTTTTCTTGATCCCTGGGCAGATCAATTCGCCACGGGGTATCAGCTCACCCAAGCGCTAATCGCCTTTGGCAGGGGGCATGTCACCGGCACGGGGCTTGGTAACAGCGTGCAAAAGCTACACTATCTGCCCGAAGCGCATACGGACTTTATTTTTGCCGTGATAGCGGAAGAACTCGGCATGATCGGTGCCATCAGCCTAGTATTGCTCTTCACGCTGCTGATTATCCGGGCGCTATTAATTGCCCGGCGTGCTGAGCTTGCAGGGCATCTGTTTGGCGCCTACGTGAGCTACGGACTTAGCTTTATCATTGCTGCGCAGGCTTTTATTAACATGGCGGTGAGCTCTGGCCTGCTGCCCACCAAAGGGCTGACGCTGCCCCTGATTAGTTATGGAGGCTCTAGCTTACTGGTAACGGCCATTATGATCGGCTTATTGCTGCGCACCGATGTCGAAACCCGACGGCAACCGCGGCGTAAACCGACATCTTATAAAGCACGTCGAGAGCCGCGCCTTTCGTAAGTTATGTAGCCGAGAACCACAATCAGTGGCTGAGAATTAAGTGGCTAAAAACTCAGTAGCTGAGAACCCAGTAGCTGAGAAAAAGTGGCTGCGAAACAGAACCAAGGAGCCGCGAGACGATGACAGCATGTCGACGCGTATTAATCATGGCAGGAGGCACCGGTGGCCATGTGATCCCGGCGCTTTCGTTGGCTAAGGCGCTGAAAGTGCAAAACATAGAAGTTCAGTGGTTAGGCAGCCCACGAGGTATTGAAAACCAATTGGTACCCGAGGCAGGTATTACGTTGCACCAATTGCGCATCAGCGGACTGCGTGGCAATGGCGTGACTGGCTGGCTGAAAGCGCCGATCAATATCACCCGCGCAGTATGGCAGGCGCGCGCTATCATGCGTCGTTTTCGACCTGATGTGGTGGTGGGGCTGGGCGGCTTTGCCAGCGGCCCCGGCGGCATTGCCGCCTGGTTGGGGCGTATCCCGCTTGTTATCCACGAGCAAAACGCCATCGCCGGGCTCACCAACCGCGCCTTGTCACGTTTGGCGAAGAAAACGTACGCCGCGTTTCCGCAAGCCTTTGATCAGCGCGCTGAGGTGATTGGTAACCCCGTACGCGACGATATTGCTGCACTGGGTGAAACACCGCGCCAGGCGGATGAAATGCGCAAGCGTCGCCTGCGTCTCTTAGTGGTGGGCGGCTCGTTGGGGGCCGTCGCACTCAATGAACGCTTACCACTTGCGCTTGCCAAGATGGCGCCAGAGCAGCGCCCAGAGGTGTGGCATCAGGCGGGTAAAAACCGTGAAGAAGCCACCCAGAGTCAATATCGTGCACAGAATGTCGAGGTCAAGGTAAGTTCCTTTATCGACGACATGGCGGCGGCTTACGAGTGGGCTGACTTGGTGGTTTGTCGCTCGGGAGCTCTCACGGTGGCGGAGTTGGCGGCGGCGGCCAAGCCCGCGCTGTTTGTGCCGTTCCCGTTTGCAGTGGATGACCATCAACGGATCAATGCGCAAGCCCTGGTCGATACGCAAGCCGCCGTTTGCGTGGTGCAATCTGATTTGACCGAGGCGCGGCTTACTCAAGCGCTTAATGACTTACTGTGCCCTGACACGCTAGCCGAGATGGCAGCAAAGGCGCGTCAGGCCGCCTATCTCGATTCGACCGAGCGGTTGATGCAAGGCTGTTTAACGCTTGCCCAGAAGGAGAGTGTGCGTGACTGAAACAACGCCCAAAGCCCCCCATTCACGCCGCGTCAGTGGCCCCGGTATGCGCCGAATTCAACGGATTCACTTCGTGGGTATTGGTGGCGCAGGGATGTGTGGCATTGCCGAAGTTTTGGCGAATCAAGGCTATCAAGTTAGCGGTAGTGATCTTAAGGAATCGCCAGTTGTCGCGCGGCTGCGTCAGTGCGGTGTTAACGTCGCCATTGGCCATGCCCGTGAACACGTTGAAGGCGCTGATGTGGTGGTGGTCTCTAGCGCCGTTGATGCGACCAACCCTGAAATCGATTGGGCTCACGAGCATCGCGTACCCGTTGTTCGCCGAGCGGAAATGCTCGCCGAATTGATGCGCTTTCGTCACGGTATTGCGGTGGCCGGCACCCACGGTAAAACCACTACCACGAGCATTACCGCGACGTTGCTCGCCGAAGGTGGGCTTGATCCCACTTTTGTTATTGGCGGCAAGTTGACCAGTGCGGGCACTAACGCGCGTCTAGGAGAAGGCGACTATCTCGTGGCGGAAGCGGATGAGTCGGACGCCTCGTTTTTGCATCTGCAGCCCATGGTATCGATTGTGACCAATATCGACGCCGATCACATGGCCACATACGGCGGGGACTTTGAACGCTTAAAAAGTACGTTTATCGAATTTTTGCACAACTTGCCCTTTTATGGGCTCGCCGTGTTGTGTATCGATGACCCGCATGTTCGCAAGTTGTGTGATCAAGTGAAGCGGCAGTTTGTCACCTATGGGTTTGAAAGCGATGCAGATTACCGCATCGTCGATTTTTCCCAGCACGGCGGTGAGGTAACGTTTACCGCGTTACGCCCGGACGATGCCGAGCCACTAAGCGTTCGCCTAGCGATGCCGGGGCGTCACAATGCGCTCAATGCAATGGCCGCTATCGTGGTGGCGACCGATGCTGGGGTGAGCGATGCTGCGATTCAGCGCGGGCTTTCAAGCTTTGCCGGCGTGGGTCGGCGCTTTCAGGTTCATGGCGATTTCCCCGCACCGCGTAACGATGGCGAGATCAAGCTGGTGGATGACTATGGTCACCATCCCCGCGAAGTGGACATGATCATTCAAGCGGTGCGTGCTGGTTGGCCGGATAGGCGATTAGTCATGCTTTATCAGCCACATCGCTATACCCGTACGCGCGATCTTTACGAAGATTTTGTCCGAGTACTCTCGCAGGTCGATACCCTTGTGCTGTTGGATGTCTACAGCGCCGGGGAAGCAGTGATTCCTGGCGCTGAAGGACGAACACTTGCCGGTTCTATTCGTCAGCGTGGCGACGTTGACCCCCTCTTTGTCGAAGACAAGAAAGAGCTGTCAGGGTTATTAAAAAATGTGCTGCGCCCGGGTGATATTTTGATAACGCAAGGGGCAGGGGATGTGGGTGGTATCGCCTTGCGTCTTGCGCAGGCGAAGCTTTCGTTTGATGAGGTGGTGCTGTGAGTGAACCGTTGTCGGCCCAAAAAATGCCGCAAGAGAGTGTCGTTGTTGTGTATGGCGGTACCTCGTCAGAGCGTGAGGTCTCGCTAAAAAGCGGGGCGGCCGTATTGGCCGCACTTGAGCGCCAAGGTGTCAACGTGCTGGGTTACGACCCGTGTGAACGTGGCTTGACCGGATTGGAGCAGCTAGCACCGGATAAAGTGTTTATTGCATTACATGGGCGTGGCGGTGAGGACGGCTCGCTACAAGGCGCGCTTGAATTGCTGGGTATTCCTTACACAGGAAGCGGTGTGATGGCTTCCGCGCTCGGCATGGATAAGCAACGTACCAAGCTTGTTTGGCAAGCGCTGAACCTGCCAACACCGGAAAGCATTATTTTGGACGAGCATTCAGATTGGGAGGGGGTCGCCGAGCGTTTGGGGCTTCCGCTGATTGTTAAACCGGTGCATGAAGGCTCGACCCTCGGGATTAATATTGTGCGTTCGAAAGCCGAATTGATATCGGCCTATCGTGAGGCCGCCCGCTATGATGCTCAGGTCATGGCCGAGCGTTTTGTCGTGGGTGAGGAGTATACGGTGGCGCTGCTCGGTGATGGCGCCTTGCCTGCGATTCGGGTTGAAGTGCCTGGCGGGTTTTATGACTACGAAGCGAAATACCTTTCCAATACCACGCAGTACCATCTCCCCTGTGGCTTGTCAGCGGCAGACGAGGAAGCGCTTTCTGCGCTTTGCCAGCGAGCTTTCGAAGCGATTGGCGGCTCCGGGTGGGGGCGTGTCGATGTGATGCGCGATGGCGAAGGCACGTTTTGGCTACTAGAAGTCAACACCGTTCCTGGGATGACGGACCATAGCCTGGTCCCTCAAGCGGCGGCGTACGCGGGAATTGGTTTTGATCAGTTGGTTGTGGCTATCTTAGCCACCGCACAACGGTCAAACTTACCTGCAACGGGCGGCCATGAAACGGCGTAACGCTTGGCTTGGCTTGCTGCTATTGGTGCTGCTTATAGGTGCCGGTGGTCGAGCGCTGTGGCTATGGCTAGACCGGCCGGTGGAGCGAGTCTCCATCCGCGGGGAATGGGATTATGTCAGCGCTGAGTATTTGCGCACCCAGTTAGCGCCTTTGGTCCGTGATGCGACCTGGCTCTCAGTGGATTTAGGTGAATTAAGGGAGGGCGTGCTGGACATTGGCTGGCTTTATGAGGCTCGTGTCTCTCGGGAGTGGCCCAATAGCTTAGTGTTTGAGTTAATCGAGCAGGAACCTATCGCGCGCTGGAATGATGAATACTTATTAAACCCCGATGGCGAGCCCTTTGCCTTTGCCCCATTGGAAGCGCCGGACAAGCTGCCAGACTTGGCAGGGCCGGCAGGCAGCAGCGAAGAAGTGCTGGGTTATTATCAGTCGCTTGAGCTGCGCTTTACGCGCTTGTCGTTGGCATTACATCAGCTTCGCCTTGAGCCTCGCGGGGCTTGGCGGTTGCAGGTTAACGACGATACGTGGATTATGCTAGGCCGTCGCCAGCATGATATTCGCTTAGCGCGGCTAGCGGCCTCGTGGCAACGCGAATTACACCGCTTTACTGACACTATTCGCTATATTGACCTGCGTTACCCCAATGGAGTGGCGGTTTCGTGGCACGGCGAAGAAACATTTGAAACACTAGAAAGAGAGTAACGCCGAATTAATGCGATCAGTAAATAATGTCATCTGATGCTATTTCAGGACGCTTTTTATCCACTATTATTTTGTATCTCTATTCACTACTTGAAGCCATTTGCGTATCGTCGAAGTAATTCAGCGTAAAAGTAAGTGGTTGCCAACGTGGAAGTCCCGATATTTAGGCTTTAAATTATGTCGCTAGAGCAGTATTGTGGCGGACAAGGGTCGTTGTATCCGCACCACTGCTATACTATGTACTTTTGTATAGACATCACAAACCTTGGCGGCGGATATTGGCATTTGGCTTAAATAGTGCTTTTAACTGTTTTGTAACGTGTAGCGATAAGGAGATATCCCGACTCATGGCAGGTTCACCTAACGCATCCAATATGGTGGTCGGGTTGGATATTGGTACGTCCAAAGTAGTCGCTATTGTCGGGCAGCCGACAGATGATGGCGGTATCGAGATCGCCGGCATCGGTGCACACCCGTCGCGAGGGATGAAGCGTGGCGTGGTGATTAATATTGAATCCACAGTGCAGTCGATTCAGCGCGCCGTGGAAGAAGCAGAACTCATGGCTGGGTGCGATATCCATTCGGTTTATGTTGGTGTCGCGGGTAGCCACATTAGCTCGATGAATTCAGATGGCGTCGTTGCGATTAAAGAGCGTGAAGTCACGACCTCAGATATTGATCGTGTGATAGATTCGGCGCGCGCGCGGGCTATTTCTGAAGGACAGCGCGTCTTACACGTGCTGCCCCAAGAATTTGCGATTGACGCGCAAGGTGGTATTCGTGAACCGCTGGGTATGTCGGGTGTGCGTCTTGAGGCTCAGGTCCACTTAGTCACTGCGGCGCTGAATGCCGTGCAGAATATTGAAAAGTGCGTACGTCGCTGTGGCCTTGAAGTTGACGCGATTATTCTTGAACAGCTCGCCTCCAGCATGGCGGTACTAACCGAGGATGAGCGCGAATTAGGCGTTTGTATGGTCGATATTGGTGGTGGTACCACCGATATGGCGATTTTTACCGAAGGCGCGATTCGGCACACAGCCGTGATTCCTATCGCGGGCGACCAGGTGACAAACGATATCGCGATGGCCTTGCGCACGCCAACGCAGCATGCTGAAGAGATCAAGGTGAAGTACGCCTGCGCATTGACTCAACTGGCAGCAAGCGATGAAATGATAAAAGTACCCAGCGTAGGCGATCGCCCTGCACGGGATTTGTCTCGTCAAGCACTGGCCGAGGTGGTAGAGCCTCGTTACGAGGAACTGTTTACACTAGTGCGCGACGAACTACGCCGTAGTGGTTATGAAGATATGGTGGCAGCCGGAATCGTCCTGACCGGCGGCACCTCGCGGATGGAAGGCGTTAGCGAACTGGCTGAAGAAATCTTCCACATGCCAGTGCGTATTGCCTGCCCACAAAATGTGAAAGGGCTCTCCGATGTGGTTCGTAACCCAATTTATGCGACGGGAGTGGGGTTATTGCACTACGCTTTGCAAGAAGCACGTCACGGACACCAGCGTGAGGGTCTAAGTATCAAGGGGTCCGTTGGTGGTCGCCATGATGGAGCGCGACGCGAAATAAAAGGTGACAGCTCGCCATTAGTGAAAATTAAGGGCTGGTTCAAAGGAAATTTCTGACAGGGCCGCAAGCGCGGTTCAGGAGACGGGGCTATGTTCGAACTGGTAGATAACGCACCCTCGAGCAGTGCGGTCATAAAAGTCGTTGGCGTCGGCGGCGGCGGGGGTAATGCCGTCAACCACATGGTGGAAAGCAACATAGAAGGCGTCGAATTTATTTGCGCCAACACCGACGCCCAGGCACTCAAACGGGTATCGGCGAAGACGGTCCTGCAGCTTGGCAGTGAAATCACCAAGGGTCTTGGCGCCGGAGCCAACCCTGACGTGGGTCGCCAAGCCGCAATGGAAGACCGGGATCGTATCGCGGAGCTCTTAGACGGCGCCGATATGGTGTTTATTACCGCCGGTATGGGTGGAGGTACCGGAACAGGTGGTGCTCCGGTAGTGGCGCAAGTGGCAAAAGAGCTCGGTATTCTTACCGTTGCCGTCGTGACGCGCCCCTTCCCGTTTGAGGGGCCCAAGCGCATGCGAGCGGCAGAAGAAGGCATGAAAGAGCTCTCTGAGCACGTCGATTCGCTGATTACCATTCCTAATGAAAAGCTTCTCTCTGTACTAGGCAAGAGCGCCACGTTGCTCACGGCCTTCAGCGCGGCTAATGATGTTCTTTTAGGCGCGGTACAGGGCATAGCCGAGCTAATTACTAGCCCGGGTATTATCAACGTCGACTTTGCCGACGTGCGCACGGTAATGTCAGAAATGGGCATGGCCATGATGGGCACTGGCGGTGCAACCGGCGAAAACCGTGCCCGCGAAGCTGCAGAAAAAGCCATTCGCAGCCCGTTATTGGAAGATATTGACCTTCATGGCGCTCGCGGTATTTTGGTTAATATCACCGCCGGGCCAGACCTTTCCATTGGTGAGTTCAACGATGTGGGGGCAACGGTTCAAGAGTTTGCCTCACAAGAAGCCACTATCGTGGTGGGCACCTCTATTGATATGGAAATGTCAGATGAGCTGCGCGTAACTGTTGTGGCTGCCGGGCTAGATGGTAATCAAGCAAAAGCCGCGCCTGCCCGAGAACCCGCTCGTCGTGTCCAGGCCGATGCATCTTCCGATTACCGCAAGCTGCAACAGCCAACGGTGATGCGTCAACAGCAGGCGGCTGCCGCCCGCGCCGAAGCGCCTGAGCAGCAGGCGAAATCTCGCCCAGAGAAGCGTCGCGCTGCAGATGCGGATGACTATTTGGATATTCCTGCGTTTTTGCGTCGTCAGGCAGATTGATCGACGCTATCGGGCACTGAAACGCAGCAAACGTGCTTTTTATTGGTAAAAAGCACGTTTGCTGCTACTATGAACACTGTTCGATAACTTGTTTCATCGTGACACCTGCCATCATCCTTCTTCATTGTTACCAGAGTACGACCACTGCCCATGATCAAACAGCGCACCCTGCAAAACGTTATTCGAGCCACTGGAGTGGGGCTACACTCAGGTAAGCGTGTGGATATGGCGTTGCGTCCCGCACCAGTTAACACAGGTATCGTGTTCTTAAGAACCGATTTAGACCCAGTGGTTGAGGTGCCTGCACGGGCAGAACTGGTAGAAGATACGACATTATGCACGGCGCTTTCTTATCATGGCGTCAAAGTGGCGACGGTAGAACACTTGATGTCGGCATTGGCAGGGCTCGGTATCGACAATGCCTATGTTGATTTGAGTGCTGCCGAAGTGCCGATTATGGACGGTAGCGCTAGTCCTTTTGTGTTCTTGATTCAATCGGCGGGCATTTTAGAGCAGTCGGCAGCGAAGAAGTTTATTCGTATCAAACAACGTATAGCCGTTCAGGATGGGGATAAAGAAGCGGTTTTCTTACCTCATCAGGGCTTTAAAGTGTCTTTCTCGATTGACTTTGATCACCCTGCGTTTGAACAGCAAAATCAAACAACCCATATCGATTTTTCCACGACCTCGTTTGTCAAAGAAGTCTCACGCGCCCGTACTTTTGGTTTTATGCGTGATATTGAATTTTTGCGCTCTAACAACTTAGCGCTAGGCGGCAGTTTAGACAATGCGATTGTGGTCGATGACTACCGCATCGTTAATGAGGGCGGTTTGCGTTACGACGACGAGTTCGTCAAGCATAAAGTCTTGGATGCTATCGGCGATCTTTACCAGCTAGGTTATAGTTTGATTGGTGAATTTCGTGGAGTGAAGTCAGGACACGCACTGAATAATCAGCTGTGCCGCGAATTGCTTGCCCAGCCCGATGCGTATGAGATTGTTACGTTTGAGGAAGAAGCGGCGGTTGCCCCGATCTCTTACGTCGCGCCGGCAATGGCTTAGTCAAAACGCTTTAATTTAGTCATAAAAGCACCGCTTCGGCGGTGCTTTTATGCATCTGGCGTTCGGTCTGCGTGGGAAGCAAGCTTAGCGAGTGCGCGTTTGAGAGCAGGGTCGTCCGTATCGCTGGCACAATCGTTAAGTGTTTGTGCAGCGCTTGGTGAGAGAACTCTTGAATTGCGCGGTGGCGTTGTTACCGGCCGCACGGGGCGAACTTTAAAGGTAAGCCCCGTCACACCTTCAAAACCGGGAAGCTGGTGCAACAAACCTAACAGGCGTGTTTGTTCAAAGCGTAGCCACGTTAACCAACTGGCTTGGCTGCTGATAATGGTCAGCTTTCCCTGGTGAAAGCCACCAACAAAAACGTGCGCTCGCATTTCTTCGGGTAAGTGCGCTCGTAAATGCCGTTGTGCTTGGTCAATCAAGCGTGACTGACGCATCAACAATCCCAGCTCGCCACGCTGGTTGAGCAGTTGGGCGATGGGCTGTGCGCGGGAGCGCTTAACCTTTATACTCATGCGCTTAACTCCTCAGCGTCCTATCACCTGGCAGGGGAGAATGACGGTTTCATTATTCATCAGCCAACACACTCAGGAGCGCCTCACTGCATGCCTGCCACCTCAAACGCTACGTTGAGTTCGTCCCGGTCGCCACGCCGGTACGCTGCGGCGCGCTGGTGGTTAGCGGGGCTTCTGGTCAGCTGTTTGTTGCCGGCAAGTTTACACCCGGCGGAAACGTTGCGAAATGGTGAGCGCAGCGTGTGCACCTATCTTTGGGTGCCAGCAGTATTGCGTGCGCGGTCACGGGGAATCGCGCTTAAGCGCCAGTTGCGGCGTTATTTTGTCGCGCATTTTTCCTCGTGCCGCCGAGCACAGCATACATCAATCATGGTGCTTGTTCGTAATGTGGCCGTGGCCTTGGTTGCCGCTCAAGATGTGCAGACACGGCGTGGGCCGCCAGGCAAAAGTGAGACGAGTCAATGTCATTTGCCTGCTATCTGCAAGGTACACACCATACTGCCTAGTTAACTGGATGTTTCATGATCAATAATTTATTGCGCAAGGTGGTCGGATCAAAAAATGATCGCGACGTTAAACGGATGCATAAAAGCGTCCAGCACATCAACGCGCTTGAGGGTGAGTTTGAAGCCCTAAGCGACGCGGCATTACAGAACAAAACGCTAGAGCTACGCGAGAGGCTCAACAATGATGAGCCTCTCGATAGCTTGTTGCCTACGGCATTTGCGGTAGTTCGCGAGGCGAGCAAGCGTGTCATGGGAATGCGTCATTTCGATGTGCAGATGGTGGGCGGGATGACGCTCAATCGTGGCCGTATTGCGGAGATGAAAACCGGTGAGGGGAAAACACTGGTTGCAACGCTTGCTGTCTATCTTAATGCGCTGCCGGCTAAGGGCGTTCATGTGGTGACCGTTAACGACTATCTCGCCCGTCGTGATGCTGACTGGATGCGGCCGCTTTATGAATTTTTAGGCCTATCGGTTGGGGTGATTTTTAGTGGCCAAACCGGCCCGGAAAAGCGTCACGCGTATCAGTGTGATATTACGTACGGGACTAACAACGAGTTTGGTTTCGACTATCTACGCGACAATATGGCCTTTTCCCTCGACGATAAAGTCCAGCGTGGGTTGCACTATGCGATTGTCGATGAAGTCGACTCGATTTTGATCGACGAGGCGCGCACACCGCTGATTATCTCGGGGGCGGTGGATGAGAACACCGACCTCTATGGCGTTGTTAACCGGCTTGCCCAACATTTAGAAAAGGGCGAAGAAATTGAGGGTGATGAGCCGACGGTCGTTGGTGATTTCCTGCTCGATGAAAAGCACAAGCAGGTCGAGTTAACTGAGCAGGGCCACAATAAAGTCGAAGAGTTGATGCGGGCAGAAGGGCTGCTAAGCGAACAAGATTCGCTGTATGCCGCTCAGAACCTCAACTTGCTTCAGCATATGCACTCGGCCCTACGTGCTCGGCACCTTTATCACAAAGACGTTGATTACATCGTTAGTGAAGACCAGGTCGTCATCGTCGATGAGCACACGGGACGCAGCATGCCCGGACGTCGTTGGTCGGAAGGTTTACACCAGGCCGTTGAAGCGAAAGAAGGGGTCACGGTTCAGCGTGAAAGTCAGACGTTGGCATCAACCACTTTTCAGAACTATTTCCGTCTATACGAAAAGCTAGCGGGCATGACCGGTACAGCCGATACCGAAGCGTTCGAATTCCGTCAAATTTACGGCCTCGACGTGGTGGTCATCCCGACCAACCGGCCGCTCGTGCGGAAAGATTTAAACGACCTTGTCTTCCTGAGCGCCGAAGAAAAATTTGAAGCGATCATCAAAGACGTAAGAACGGAGACTGAAGCCGGTCGTCCGGTTCTGGTCGGCACGGCTTCCATCGAAACGTCTGAGTATCTAGCGAATTTGATGCGTGAGGCGAAGGTCGATTTTAACGTCCTCAATGCGAAGCAGCACCAGAGCGAAGCCGAAATCATTGCCCAGGCCGGTCGGCCCGGTGCGGTGACGATTGCCACCAACATGGCCGGTCGTGGTACCGATATTGTGCTAGGGGGTAATTGGGAAGCCGAAGTCGCGAAGCTGGAACATCCCACCCAAGCGCAGATCGATACGATAAAAGCTGAATGGCAAAAGCGCCATGATGCGGTGCTGGAAGCGGGAGGCTTGCACGTGGTGGGCTCTGAGCGCCACGAATCGCGTCGCATTGATAACCAGCTGCGGGGCCGTGCGGGGCGCCAAGGGGATCCCGGCTCCACGCGTTTCTTCCTATCGCTGGAAGATAGCTTGATGCGCCTGTTTGGCTCTGATCGCGTTAAACGCTTGATGCAGGCACTAGGGCTTGAACACGGCGAGGCAATTGAGCACAAAATGGTCTCTAACGCGGTGGAGCGTGCTCAGAAAAAGGTCGAAGGACGCAACTTTGATATCCGCAAGCAGCTTCTTGAGTACGACGACGTGGCCAACGATCAACGCCGCGTTATCTACGAGCAGCGTAATGAAATCCTTGCTTCAGAAGATGTGTCAGACGCGGTTGTCGGCATCCGCGAAGAAGTCATGGAAGATGCCATCAGCGATTTCGTGCCACCTCAGAGTTTGGCGGAACAGTGGGATCTCGCAGGGCTTGAAGCGCATTTGAAAACGGAGTTCAACCTAGAGGCGCCAGTGGTGAAGTGGGCCAAAGAGGATGAGCGCTTTAGCGAAGAAAAACTACGTGAGCGCCTGCAAACCATGCACCGTGAAGCCTACGCGGCCAAGGTAGAAACCGCAGGTGAGACGTTGATGCGTCGATTTGAAAAGCAGGTCATGTTGCAGGTGCTGGATACCCGCTGGAAAGAACACCTTCAGTCGATGGATCACCTGCGTCGAGGTATTCACCTACGTGGCTATGCACAGAAAAATCCCAAGCAGGAATACAAGCGCGAGTCGTTTGAGCTATTTCAGTACCTGCTGACTAACATCAAAGCGGATGTGACACGTATTCTGAGTCACGTCCAAGTACGCCAGCCGGAAGAGGTAGAAGCGCTTGAGGCTCAGCGGCGCGAAGCGCTCGCCCGCGAGCAAGCAACCGCAGATAGCCGCCACGACGACCCGGCCGCGGATAGTAGCAGCGACACAGAAGCCGAGCCGCTCCCGGGGGCCGATGGTCGCCCCGTGCGGCGTGAAGGGCCCAAAGTAGGGCGTAATGACCCTTGTCCCTGTGGATCAGGCAAAAAATACAAACAGTGCTGCGGTAAACTTAATTAAGCTTAAGCGTAGCTAACCCATTTTTGGCCATCTTCAACGGTGAAGGAAGGATGACATGGCGGTAGGAAATGTGCCTTTTCCGGCAATGCCCGCGATCAAAGGTGTGCGCCTTGGCAGCACCATGGCAGGGATTAAAAAAACGGGACGCCGCGACCTTGTGGTCATTGAGCTACCCGAAACGTCCACCATGGCGGGCGTGTTTACCCGTAATGCGTTTTGTGCCGCGCCGGTACACGTGGCAAAAGCACATCTAGCCGACTGCCAGGCGCGTCAGCGAACACCGCGCTATTGGTTGATTAATACGGGCAATGCTAACGCCGGAACCGGTGAGGTAGGCATGCGCGATGCCCAAAAAAGCTGTGACGCCTTGGCCGAGCATGCCGGTGTCTCGCCGGAAGCGGTATTGCCTTTCTCTACCGGAGTGATTGGGGAACCGTTGCCGATGGATGCGCTGCTTGCCGGGATTCCTGAGGCGTTTAAGGCCTGCGATAGTCATGGAGTCGCTTGGCAGCAGGCAGGCGAGGGTATCCTCACCACCGATACCGTCGCCAAAGGAGCCAGTGTCGTGGTGGAGCTGGGGGATAAGCGCGTCACGATTAACGGCATTACCAAAGGTTCCGGCATGATTAAGCCCAACATGGCGACCATGCTGGGGTTTGTGGTGACGGATGCGACCATCGCGCAGCCGCTATTACAGCAGTTGTTACGTGAGACGGTAGATCGCTCGTTTAACTGTATTACCGTGGATAGCGATACCTCGACCAACGATGCCTGCATGTTGGCAGCGACAGGCGAATCAGCACTGATCGATACCCAAGAGGACATCACGATTTTCCGTAACGGCTTGCAGCGTGTCATGACGGAGCTTGCCCAAGCGATTATTCGCGATGCTGAAGGGGCGACGAAATTCGTCACGCTGCAAGTGGAGCAAGCGCAATCTCACCAGGAAGCGCTGGATGTGGCGTTTACCGTCGCGCATTCTCCGCTGGTGAAAACCGCGCTTTATGCCTCGGATGCTAACTGGGGGCGTATTCTCGCCGCGGTTGGTCGTGCGCCGGTTAATGATTTCGATGTTAATCGCGTGGTGATTGACCTTGATGAAGTGCGCATTGTGGAAGACGGCGGGCGCGCACCCAGTTATAACGAAGAGGCAGGAAGTGCTGTGATGGCGCGTGAAGAAATCACCATCGGCATTAAATTAGGGCGGGGAGATCAGAGCGCCACGGTGTGGACGTCAGACCTCTCCCATGACTATGTGTCGATTAACGCCGACTACCGAAGCTAATTCGTTCAAAGCGAAATCGATAGCCAGCCTAAGTAAGAGGATAGCGAAGTGGTACGGTCGGTAAGTAAATTAGTGGATACGGATGCAATGAACGTAATGGTAAAACGACGAGTACACGTTGCGGCGGCTGCGATGATTAGTGCCGACCAGAAGCAAGTATTGATCGCGCGTCGACCGTCTAATGTCGACCATGGCGGCCTTTGGGAATTTCCCGGCGGTAAATTGGCACCCTACGAGACCGGCCTGGAAGGGTTGAAGCGCGAGCTTCACGAAGAACTGGGGGTGGAGATTTCGTGCGCCCAGCCGTTGATTCGTGTTCATCACGAATACCCGGATAAGCACATTTTGCTTGATGTATGGCAGGTCCATGCGTTCTCTGGTGAGCCATTTGGTCGCGAAGGTCAAGCGGTGCGCTGGGTCCCGATGAATGAGTTGGCTAACTATCCGTTTCCTGCCGCGAATCTGCCAATTTTACGAGCGGTCATGCTGCCTACCGAGTACTTGATCACCGCTGAAGAAGCGGACGAAGCGCGCTTTGATGCTCGCCTAGAACGCGCCCTAAAGGAAGACCATATTCGCCTGGTGCAACTGCGTGCCAAGGAACTTGATCACGACGCCTTTGTCGCGCGTGCGCAGCGTGCGCTAGCGCTTTGTCGCCATTATGGAGCGCGTTTACTGCTGAACGCAGAGCCTTCGCTTTTAGACGATGTTGACGCTGATGGCATTCAATTGACCAGTGAGCGTTTGATGCAGTTAGAGCGTCGACCGATTGCGGAAAACAAGTGGCTTTCAGCCTCAACGCATAACACGGCTCAGCTGAACCAGGCCGCGATGCTCGGCTGCGATTTCGTGACCCTCTCACCGCTGCGCACGACACCATCGCACCCAGACGTACCGCCGATGGGCTGGCATGATTTCCAGCAGCTCGTGGAGCGTGCGGGAATGCCGGTCTTCGCTTTAGGCGGGATGACGCGCTTTGATGCCAATCATGCCCGCGCCGTGGGTGCTCAAGGCATCGCTTCGATTCGCGATTTTTGGAAGTAAAGCGGAAAGGAGAAACACCAGGCAAACGCCACGGCCCGCTTTCATAGCGGGCCGTGGCGTTTTTGTGGTTAGTCGCGGTAACGGCGGGTTAAGTCGCCGTAGGCATCAATTCGCCGGTCGCGTAGATATGGCCAGATGCGCCGTGTGTTCTCACAGCGTTCCATGTCCAGTGTCACGACTAGCTGTTCGGCCTCTTCTCCCGCGTGGGCAAGCAGCTCGCCTTGGGGGCCGCAAATAAAGCTTCCCCCCCAAAATTGTACGCCATCGCCCATACCTGACAGATCGGCTTCAAACCCTACGCGATTCGCGGCCATAACGGGTAAGCCATTGGCCACACCGTGTGCGCGCTGGATCAACGTCCAGGCATCTTTTTGCCGCAGCTTCTCGGCATCATCGTCGTGCGGGTCCCAGCCGATAGCGGTGGGGTAGAGTAAAAGCTCGGCGCCGGAAAGTGCCATTAGGCGTGCTGCTTCCGGGTACCACTGATCCCAACACACCAGTACGCCGAGTTTGCCTACCGACGTGTCGATGGGGGTAAAACCTTCTTGACGGCTGTCGTCCACATCCCCCGGTGTGAAGTAAAACTTCTCGTAAAAGCCGGGATCATCGGGGATATGCATCTTACGGTAGTGTCCCACGCGACCTTTATCGCGGTCATACACGACGGCGGTGTTGTGATAAAGCCCCGCGGCGCGGCGCTCAAAGATCGACCCCACCAGCACGATTTCGAGTTCTTGAGCAAGCTGAGCCAAACGCTGCCCGGTGGGACCGTCGAGGGGTTCGGCAAGATCAAAAAGTGATGGATCTTCGTATTGGCAAAAATAGTGGGTGGCGTGCAGCTCTTGCAGCATCACCAGTTCAGCTCCTTGCTTGGCTGCCGTGCGGATGCCAGCCTCGCTTTCAGCAAGGCTCCGGGCTTTATCGGGCCACGCGGGCTGCTGAACGAGCCCTACGGTCAACGTTGTCGTCATGATGACTCCTGTGCAAATAGCGCGTGATTGACGCTGCCTTGCGGCAGCTGCATGGTCAGGCAGTGTAGGCTGCCGTGTTGGCGAATCACGCTGGTGCAGTCGATGGGAATCAACGTATGTTCGGGAAACGCCAATGCCAGCGCATTCAGTGCAACCACATCAGCCGGGTCGGCGTAACTGGGCACGAGCACCGCGTCGTTGATGATCAAAAAGTTGGCGTAGGTGGCGGGGAGGCGATGACCATCTTCCGGGTCATAGCACGGCTCCGGCCACGGTAAAGGGATAAGGCGGTACGGCTCACCGTTGACTTGCTGAAACGCTTGTAATTCCGCTTCCATCGCTTTTAACGCCGAGAAGTGCGGGTCAGCGGGGTTGTCGCAGCGCACGTAGGCAATGGTATCCGGGGCACAGAAGCGAGCCAAAGTATCGATATGGCTATCGGTGTCGTCGCCTTCTAGGTAGCCGTTTTTAAGCCATAAGACGCGCTCGATACCCAAATCGCGTGCCAGCCTGGCTTCGACATCGTCACGCGAAAGCTCGGCGTTACGGTTGGGGTTTAACAGGCAAGCCTCGGTGGTGAGCAGTGTGCCCAAACCGTCTGTTTCGATGCCACCCCCTTCAAGCACGATATCGCTTGACACTACAGGGCAAGCCCAGACGTCCGCTTCGTTGAGTCGCTGAGTCAGCTGATTGTCCCTCGTGGCGGGGAATTTTCCACCCCAACCGGTGAACTGGTAGTCCAAAAGACAAAGCTCGCCTGGCGCATTGGCGACGCTGATAGGCCCGTGATCCCGCGCCCAGGTATCATCGCTTGCGGCCACGAGGATGCAAAGAAGGTGCGGAGCGACGCCGTAAGCGGCAAAGGTATGTGCCAAACGCGTTTGCGTCGCGCTGTCGGGCGCGCTAATGAGCACGCGCTGATAACGCACGCTGGCAAGAACAATACGCTCGAGCGTTGACTCGATACGGGATAGCAGCAGCGCCCAATCACCATCGGGGCGCGGCCAGGTGAGCTGAATGGCGTCTTGAGGGTGCCATTCAGGCAGCAAACGGAAAGTCGTTGTTGCCAACGTAAAGCCTCATGTGGGTCTGTACCAGAAAAACCGCGCCATGATAAACCTAAAGGCGCGGCGGGCACATGCAGGCAAGCGAAAAAAACCGTACCATGAGCGCTCGCTGATAAGGATTACCGCCATGCTTGATCGATTGCCTTTTCTGGTGGGGCTGCGCTACGTGCGCGCTAAACGCCGGAACCATTTTATTTCGTTTATTTCGCTTACCTCGATGCTGGGGTTGATGCTCGGGGTTGCTGTTTTAATTCTTGTGCTCTCGGTGATGAATGGTTTCGATCACGAGCTACGCACACGCATTTTGGGCATGGTGCCGCACACCAAAATTGAATCCCGCAGCGGGCTTGTGGAGTGGGAGTCGCTGGCAAGCGAGCTGGTTGAGCGCGAGCGAGTGATCGGCGCTGCCCCGTACGTGGAACAGCAGGGCATGTTTTCGATTAATGGCCGCAACCAAGGCGCTATGGTGAACGGCATTCACCCTGACTGGGAAAATCAGGTCTCGATCATCGGCGAGCATATGCGTCAAGGGAGCCTGAATGACCTTAAGCCGGGTGAATGGAACGTGGTTTTAGGCTCAATGCTGGCGCGCCAACTTGGCGTTGGTGTGGGGGATCGTGTCACGCTGCTGGTGCCCGAAGCCTCCATAACGCCCGCTGGGGTGTTTCCGCGCTTAAAACGCTTTACCGTTAGCGGGATTTTTAGTGTAGGTGCGGATCTTGATGCCAATTTGGCCTACGCGCATATAGAAGATATGCAAACGTTGGCGCGCTTGGGGGAGGCGGTTGGCGGTATTCGTCTCGAACTGGATGATCTCTTTGTGGCGGGCCAAGTAACCCAGGATATTATCAATGATCTTGGGCCCAATTATCGCGGCAGCGACTGGACTTACTCCCACGGCAACCTATTTCAAGCCATCCAGATGGAAAAGCGCATGATTGCCCTGCTGTTGACGGTGATTATCGCGGTGGCCGCCTTCAATATTGTCTCGACGCTTGTCATGGTAGTGACCGATAAACGTGCAGACATTGCGATTTTGCGGACAATCGGCGCGACGCCGCGCTCGATCATGGGCATTTTTATTGTTCAGGGATTGGCCATCGGAATGATGGGTATCGCCATCGGCGTCCTGGTGGGTGTTGTTCTCGCACTCACTATCTCGGATGTGATTAGTTGGGTGGAAACGGTACTGGGCATCCAGTTCTTAGACGCTGGCGTTTACTTCATCAGCGACTTACCCTCGCGCCTGCATTGGGACGATGTAGGCCGTATCGTGGCGGCGGCCTTTGGGCTGACGTTCCTCTCGACCCTCTATCCCGCTTGGCGGGCTGCCCGCGTACAGCCTGCCGATGTGTTGCGCTATGAGTAAGGATGCCGCTATGCCCATACCAAAATCGTCTATGCAAAAACCGTCTTCGCAAGAAAGTTCCACCACTGAGGATACTGGCTCCAAAGAGACGGCGCCGGTGATGTTAGAGTGCCAAGCGCTAACGCGAACCTACAGCGAAGGGCCGCGCGATCTCACTGTGCTGAGTAATCTTTCGCTTAGCGTGCGCGCTGGTGAGCGCGTCGCTGTGGTAGGGAGTTCGGGCTCGGGCAAAACAACGCTACTGAATTTGATGGGCGGGTTGGACCGTCCCACCTCAGGCAACGTGGTAATTGGTGGAGAATCACTGGCTGGATTGGGCGAGGCCGCATTAGGGCGTTTCCGTAACCGTTATATTGGCTTTGTGTATCAGTTTCACCACTTGCTGGCAGAGTTTACCGCGGTAGAAAATGCCGCGCTGCCGCTAATTATTCGCGGTCAGCGTAAGCGCGAGGCGGAAAAGCGGGCATTGGCGCTACTAACGCGGGTGGGTATGGAGGATCGGGCGGATCATAAGCCCGGGGAGTTATCCGGGGGTGAGCGCCAGCGCGTGGCAATTGCGCGGGCATTGGTGACCGACCCAAGCCTTGTGTTAATGGACGAGCCCACGGGCAACCTGGATCAATCCACCGCCGGGACGATTTTGGCGCTAATGGATGAGCTGGCTAAAGAGAGTGCCTGTGCATTTGTGATCGTGACGCACGACCCTGATCTTGCCGCCCACCAAGATCGCGTCTTAAAACTCGATGCTGGGCAGCTTATCGCGCAGAGCTAGTCGTCAAACTCTGACTCAATCTGTGCTCGGCGGCGCTGGCGTTTTTTACGCCGCTGCCGCCAGTTACGCGAGACGTGCCAGCGCCAAATCAACCGAATGCAAACGTTAGCGAGTAGCGCAAGGCATACAGCAGTGATCAGGGAGCCTAATACCAGCGCCGGCATAATGTCATGCATCTGCTCGGCAACCCAACGTGTGGAAATCCGGTCTGGTGCTTCGCGCACCGGCATATCGAGGAAAAAAGAGCCGATACGGTAGTTGCCAAAAAAAATCAGCGGCATAGTGAGCGGGTTGGTAATCCATACCAGCCCAATCGACAGGGCAAGATTGCAGCGTGTCACCTTTGCGCCTAATGCGGCGATGAGCATTTGGAAGGGAATCGGCAGCATGGCGCAGAAAAGGCCCACACTGAAGGCATTGGCTACGCTACGACGGGTGAGTAGCCATAGCCGTGCATCGGCGATCAACGGTGCGACCAACCGAAGCGAGCGTTGCCGCTTGAGGGTATCGGGCCTGGGCATGTAGCGCTGTAGAAACCGCCGCGGCATGGTCAATACTCTTACCTAGTGAAGAGCCCATTATCCATATAGTGGGTGCATTCGGCTATGCAAGGGGGAGTGCTAGGTTTGCCAAGGAGGGCAGAGGAATGCAGTTAGGTATAGCGCTGCCCGCAGGGCTCGCGGCGTTAAGCGGTGCTGTGGTAGCCCGTTCAGGTGTTGCCGTATATTTTCCCGATTCGGCCCTGAGCCTGTGGCTTGTCTTGGCGCTACTGCTCGCGGTGTGGCGACCGCGGGCACTGCTTTGGTGGATAATAGGTGCTGGCGTATCGTGTGCTATCCATGCCGAGCAGGGTCGCATACTGCCGCTTGGATTGAGCGGCGAAGATGTTCAGGTTGAGGCACGAGTTATTAGCGTCAGTGAAAACGCGAGTATCGCACGCCTGACACTACGAGTGATTGAGTGTACCGGGCATCTCTCTAGGCCAAGCTGCGAGCGGTTGCAAAAAGTGCGCGTGAGCGCCTATGACATGCCCGTTTTTCAATCTGGCGAGCGCTGGAAAATGACGCTGAGGCTGCGCCCGCCGCGAGGCTTTCGCAATCCTCATGCGTTTAACTATCGCGCCTGGCTATGGCGAGAACGGATTCATGCCACCGGCTACGTGCGCCAAACGCCCGCGCCTTCACGGCAAGTGGACGCTCCCTTCTCGCTGCGCAACCAAGCGCTAGCGTATTTATCCCGGCAGCCGCTTGATGCCATCGCCAAGCGCTGGTTGGCAGCGTTAACGCTGGGTGAGAGCGATGCGCTGATGGCGGACGATTGGTCGCTGCTTAACGCCAGCGGCACGACCCATTTGGTGGTGATTTCCGGCCTGCATGTCGGGCTGATTGCCACCTTTAGCATGCTACTCGCGCGTGTGTTAGCCCGGCTATTGACACCGCATAATTGGAAAATGCGCGCTTGGCCGTGGTGGATAGCGGCTACCACTACGGTGGCCTACGCCAGTTTTGCTGGGCTTGAGCCGCCGGCTATGCGCGCGATGATTATGGCGTTAATGGGCCTCTGGGTGCTGAGCGGGCGCCACGCCCCAGGGGCTTGGCAAGCGTTGTGGCTAGCCCTTTCGCTGGTGGTGCTATTTGATCCGCTATCCGTTTGGCGGCCAGGCTTTTGGCTTTCGTTTGTGGCGGTGGCTTGGCTGATTGTGATTTGGCAGGGGAGGACTCGCCCACAAGGTATTCGCGGTTGGGTATGGGCGTTATGCCGTACCCAGCTTTTGTTAGCACCTCTTATGGCAGGGGCGGTGCTGCTGGCATTTGGCCGCGTATCGCCGGTTGCCCCGCTAGTAAACCTCTTCGCCGTACCGTGGGTAAGTATGCTGATGGTGCCAAGTGCCCTCTTAGGATGGTTGCTGGCGCCAATGCCGCTACTGGGCGATATCCCCTGGTGGCTCTTTAGTCAACTGCTTAAGCTACTACAACAAAGCTTGGAGATAGCCATCACGTGGGCGCCGCTTTGGGAGCCTAACGCCCGCCAAGGTATCCCATTAGCGCTTGCCTTTATGTGGGGGGCACTCTGCTGGGGCTTGCCTGCCACGTCACGGTGGTTGCGTATCAGTGCGACAGGGTTGGTAGCGCTGATAGTTATCGCACCGCGTAGTGAACCCTGGCCCGAGGGCGCGTTGCGTGTGCGGGTCTTTGATGTTGGTCAAGGGCAGTTGGTGGAGCTTAAAAGTGGCCGCGATCGGATGCTTTACGATACTGGCCCGCGTTTTCGTTCAGGGTTTATGCCGCTGGATACTCTCTGGTCGCCGGGTCAGCGTTTTGACCGCGTACTGGTTAGCCATGCGGACAATGATCATGCTGGTGGGGTGGCAGCGTTGATCGAGCACCACAGCGTTGCGCGCTGGCTGGCGCCGCAAGGCGAAAGAATCGAAGGGCCGCAGATAACGCCGTGTCATCGCGGGCAACAGTGGCGGCAAGGAGGCGTGTTCTATGAGATTTTATGGCCACCCGAGGGAAATAATGCGCGCTCAGCCAATGATCGCTCTTGCGTACTCAGTGTGCGCGTCGGCGAGCACACGTTGTTGATCACCGGCGATGTCGGCACTGAGGTCGAGCGCCGCTTGCTCGCTGATATTGACGCGCCACTAAGCGTGTTGATCGCAGGCCACCATGGTAGCCATACAAGCTCAGGCGTACAGTTTGTGCGCCAAACCTCGCCGCGTCATGTGACTTTCAGCGCCGGGCGAGATAATCCCTTTGGGCATCCTGCCGATCGTGTCGTGAGTCGCTTTCGCCGCGAAGAAAGCTGCTTATGGAACACGGCGCACGACGGCGCGCTTACGTTCTGGCTAATGCCCGATGAGCCGCTGGTGGTGGCACCCACGCGAGACTGGCCAGGACCAAGCCGGCGGTGTTGATGCCGCAGGTGATGAGGTAGAATCCTGCGCACGGTAGCGAAGGTTTGAAACAAATGTAAAACGCGTTGTTCACAACCTGTTTTTAATAACCGCTTTTTCAAGAATATGTTGCCACAAACTGATCGCCAGGAGCGCGTGTGACGGATTCCGGTTGGGCCATTTACAAACGTCTTTTAACTTATGTAAAGCCACATTGGCGGGCTTTTGTGCTGGCTGTCGTGGGTTTTACTATTTATGCCGCCTCCAGCACCGCGCTGGCGGAGTTGATGAAGCGGCTCATTGACGGGATTCAGAACCCCGACGCCGCCTTTCGCATTTTTCTGCCGCTGTTTGTCGTGATCATGTTTTCTGCGCGTGGGCTGGGGACGTTTTTAAGTACTTATTTCATGGCCTATGTGGGGCGCTACGTTATCCATACGCTGCGTTGCGATGTGTTTGCCCACATGATGCACCTACCCGGCGTGTTCTTTGACCATCACTCGAGTGGACACTTGGTGTCACGAGTGACCTACCACGTTGAGCAGGTCGCTGGGGCGGCGACAAAATCGGTGACGATTCTGCTGCGCGAAGGCCTCTTTGTGATCGGGCTTTTGGGCTATCTTCTTTGGACCAATTGGCTTTTAACCCTGCTTTTTTTAACCGTCACGCCACTGATTGCACTAGTGGTAAGTTATGTGAGCAAGCGCTTTAGGCGTATTTCCAAGCGGATACAGCATTCGATGGGTGATGTGACGCACGTTGCCTCTGAGGCGCTTTCCGGCCACCGCGTCGTGAGAACCCACGGCGCTGAAGGGTACGAGATGCAGCGTTTTGCCCGGGTTAGCGAAGAGAATCGTCGCCAAAGTATGAAAGAGGCGATGACCAAAGCCATCAGCTCTCCGGTTATTTTGATGCTGGTCGCGATTTCCATGGCCGTGCTGGTATGGCTGGCCATGGCGCCGGCGTTGTTGGAAGACATGACGCCGGGAGAGTTTGTTGCCTTTATTACCGCGGCGGCACTGATGATTAAGCCCGTGCGCCAACTGACCGAAATTAATAGTGAAATCCAAAAAGGTATTGCCGCGGCTACCGAACTGTTCGGGCTCTTGGATGAACCTGCGGAGCGCGATGACGGCAAGGTCGCCCCTCAGCGCCTGGATGGCGAAGTGGTGCTGAATAACGTGCATTTTCGCTACGCACATGAACAGCCGGATGTGCTCCATGGAATTAATTTGCGCGTGGCCGCAGGTGAGATGGTGGCCGTCGTGGGGCGTTCGGGCAGCGGTAAGTCGACGCTAGTGAGTCTCTTGCCGCGCTTTTATAGCCCAACAGAGGGCGCTATCACCATCGATGGCACCGATATTCGCGACTACCAGCTAAAGCCGTTGCGCCAACAAATCGCGCTAGTGTCGCAGCAGGTGACGCTGTTCAATACCACGATTGCCGAAAATATTGCCTATGGTGTGGATAACGCCGACCCGCAGGCGGTCGAAGCGGCAGCCCAAGCGGCGTATGCCCACGAATTTGTTGAAAAGCTGCCCGATGGTTACCAAACCTTGGTAGGCGATAACGGCGTGATGCTCTCGGGTGGCCAGCGTCAACGTTTGGCAATCGCGCGGGCGATCTTTAAAGACGCGCCGATTCTGATTCTGGATGAAGCGACGTCTGCACTTGATACTGAGTCAGAGCGCTATATTCAGCGAGCATTAGAAACTGTGTGTCAGGGCCGTACCACGTTGGTTATCGCCCACAGGCTTTCTACCATTGAGCGCGCTGATCGTATTGTTGTGATGGAACAGGGGCGCATTATTGAAGAAGGCACCCACGCAGCACTTTTGGAACACGAAGGCGCCTATGCGGCACTTCACCAGCTGCAGTTTCAGGAAGAGCGCTCGTGAGCATTGCCGAGCGCTGGCTTGAAGCGGCTTATCAGGACCGTTTTTGGCTTTTTCCCTTCCGCCCACTCGGTAGGTTTTATCGCGCTGTAATAGCACGCCGTGAGGCGGCGTACCGTTGCGGTAAACGCGCGGTGTGGCAGGCGCCGGTGCCGGTGATTGTGGTAGGTAACATTACCCTAGGTGGTACAGGAAAGTCGCCCCTGGTGGCTTGGCTTACCCGCTGGTTGAGCGAGCACGGCTACACACCTGGTATCGTGACCCGCGGCTATGGCGGCAAAGCGCCGAGTTACCCGCTTTGGGTGACGCCGGAAACGCCCGTCGCGCAAAGCGGAGATGAACCTCTGATGCTCGCCCAGCAGACTGGCGTGGCGGTGGTGGCGGACCCCCAGCGCGCCCGTGGTGCCAAGACGCTCGCGGCGGCAGGCTGTAATGTGATTGTGAGCGACGACGGCTTGCAGCATTTGGCCTTGGGACGCGATATCGAGCTTGCCGTGGTGGATGGTGCGCGTGGGCTTGGTAACGGACGTTGCCTACCGGCCGGACCGCTACGCGAGCCGCCGGAGCGGCTGAACCGTGTCGATGCCGTACTGGTCAACGGCGAGTTGCAGGCCGCGCTGATGGTGGCGTCAACGCCGATGCGTCTTGCGCCAATCGGCTGGCGCGAGCTTAAATCAAATAAGCACAGACCGCTTTCGCCGCTGCCGTTTACGCCACCGGTCCATGCCTTGGCGGGGATCGGCAGGCCTGAGCGCTTTTTTACCACCCTAAAGGCGCTGGGTATTAGCGGCGAGTGGCATGCCTTTCCCGATCACTATCCCTATGATGCCGCGTCGCTGCGTTTTACACCTGCCGAAGATCCTCGACCGCTGGTCATGACGGCTAAAGATGCGGTCAAATGTCGAGATGTCGCCCCACCCGATAGTTGGGTGTTGGATGTGGAAGCGACGCTTCCACCTGAATTCGAGCAGTGGCTAGCCGCACGGCTCGCAACCCTTTCCGAGGAGACGAACTGATGGATAAACAACTGCTAGCGATGCTGGTTTGCCCGCTGTGTAAAGGCAAGCTCAAGTATGATCGTGACGCCGCTGAGCTGCACTGCCTTTACGACGGACTTGCCTACCCAATTCAGGACGATATCCCGGTAATGCTGCCGGAAGAGGCGCGTAAGATGGATGTCGACGAAAAACTCCCTACCTCGCCTGGCCGTACCGGGGAGGCGTAAATGGCTGCAGCTGACTTTATTGCTGTCGTACCGGCGCGCTTTGGATCATCGCGACTGCCGGGCAAGCCGCTTTTACCCATTGCCGGCGAGCCAATGGTCGCTCACGTTTGGCGGCGCGCCTGCGAAAGCCAGGCGAAGCGCGTGGTGGTGGCCACCGACGATACGCGTATTCGCGACGCCTTAGCGCCCTATGGCGCCGAGGTCGTAATGACACGCGATGATCACCCCTCCGGCACCGACCGTCTGGCCGAGGTCGCCGACGCCTTACAGCTTGATGACAATGCCCTCCTGGTCAACGTGCAAGGCGACGAACCGTTGATCCCGAAAGCGTTGATCGACCAAGTGGCCTTGCGTCTAGCGGACGATACCGAGGCTTCAATCGCTACCCTGGCTGAGCCGATCAGCGATGTAGAAGCGCTATTTAACCCCAATGTGGTCAAGGTAGTGCGCTCGTTTGATGGGCGTGCGCTCTACTTTTCCCGTGCGCCGATTCCCTGGGACCGTGAGCACTTTGCTGCCCGCCCCGAACTATTGCAAACCGATGCCTGGCTGCGTCACATCGGCCTTTACGCCTATCGAGCCGGTTTCCTGTTCGCTTATCGTGATTGGCGGCCAGCGAGCCTTGAGCAGTTGGAGCAGCTGGAACAGCTGCGTGCACTGCAACACGGGCACGCGATTCAAGTGGCGCTAGCCTGTGAGGTTAATCCACCGGGGGTGGACACAGCGGAGGACTTGGCGCGCGTCAGGGCACTGATGGAGTCGTCGCAAGAGGAGACAAAATGAACGTACTGTTTGTTTGCTTAGGTAATATTTGTCGCTCACCCAGTGCAGAAGGCGTTTTTCGTCAAGTGCTCGACAACGCCAGCATGATCGAGCAAGTGCGCGTGGATTCCTGTGGGATCGGCTCGTGGCATGTGGGCAAAGCGCCCGATAAGCGTGCCCAGGCCGCTGCCAAGCAGCGAGGCATTGATATTAGTGCGCTACGAGCGCGCCAACTCGCACCCGATGACTTCGCCCGCTTTGATTACATTCTGGCCATGGACCACGACAACCTTCAGGCGATTCGTGCGATGCAGCCAGCGGATTACGCCGGGCACGTGGGCCTTCTGCTGGATTTTGCCGGGCACGCTGATGCTGAGGTGCCAGACCCTTATTATGGCGGCGATCAGGGCTTCGAGGAGGTTTTAGATTTGATCGAAAGCGCCTCTCGCGGTTTGCTTAATCATATTCGGCCAGAAGCATGAATCCAGTGTCACACTGGCAGCGCGACGTTGAACTTTGTGATGCCAACACGCTGCGCTTGCCTGCCAGAGTCGAACGTTTTGCCGCGCCCGAAACGCTTGAAGCTCTTGCGACCTGCGTGCGCGAAGCGCGCGAGCAGGGGTGGGCGCTTAACCTATTGGGCGGCGGAAGCAATGTGCTGCTGCCCGCGCGCCTGAAAGGCGCCGTGATTCGCCCGCGTTTGAAGCAGTGGTGGCTACAGGCGTGCGACGATGCCGTGATGGCTTACGTTGGCGCGGGGGTTAACTGGCATCCGCTGGTGATGGCACTGGCACAGCGTGGGCTGTGGGGCGTTGAAAACCTAGCGCTCATCCCTGGCGACTGCGGGGCGGCGCCGGTGCAAAATATTGGTGCTTACGGCGTGGAGCTTTCCGATGTACTGGAAGGCGTACAGGTAATGTCGCGCCACGACGAGACCCTGACTTGGCTTTCCTTTGATGACTGCGACTTTGGCTATCGAGATAGCGTGTTCAAGCGTTCGCTTGCAGGTGAGGTGATTATTACCCGTCTTGCGCTGCGTCTTTCGCGCATAGCGCGCCCGGTGCTGGGTTATGGAGATTTATCCCGCCGCGTAAGCAAGCAGCCAAGTAGCTTAGAAATCGCCCAATGTGTGTGCCAAATTCGCCGTGAGAAACTGCCCGACCCAGCACAGTTACCCAATGCTGGTAGCTTTTTTAAGAATCCTTTGGTTAGCGCTGAAAAAGCCCAGGAGCTACTCGCAAGCCATCCTGGCATGCCGCATTTCCCGCAGGCTGACGGGCACTATAAAATCGCGGCGGGCTGGCTGATTGATCGGTGTGGGTTAAAAGGTGCGCGTTTTGGCGCTTTTGGTGTGCATGAGCATCAGGCACTGGTGTTAGTGCACTTTGGCGGTGGCGACCGCGCTGAACTTTTGCAGGTAGCCGAGCGTATTGCCGCGACCGTTCAAGCGCGTTTTGGCATCGCGCTGGAGATCGAACCACGTTGCCTGTAAAAGCGGGGTAAATAGTGCCGTTAATATTGGGTTTCATGTGTCTTGAATAAAACCAGCCATTGTTTTGTACGAGCGTAGAAAATCTTGCAAAAAGCGTGTGAACGTCGTGCTAGGAATAGAAATATGACGCCTTTAATTCGGCCTACTAACGACAAGGTGTTTGCCGAAAATTTAATTCGTCAAAACATGGCTGCCTACCATAAACAGCTGGATATGTACTGGGATCCCGCCTTGTTCGATAAAGACTGGGGCGAGTTAGACAGCTACGAGTTAGTCATAAACGCTTGCCCAGTAGGTCTGTTATGCATAAACCACGATGAATATGCTTACTACATTCGGGAACTACAAATTGTCCCGCAGTGGCAGCGCCAAGGGCTGGGATCTAAGGCGATCAGCTACGTGATCGAAACCGCCCAGCAAGCGGACATTAGCTTAATTCGGCTCCGTGTTTTTTGTATCAATCCAGCCATCGCTTTATACGAGCGCATGGGATTTCGGGTGCGGAAAACGGAAGACGGGACTCACTATATGGAGCGGAGCATTAACGATATAGGTAATTTAGTTTAATTTAATGACTCTTGTTGAATTCTTCTTGGCTTAATAAACCTGGGGCCGCCGCTTTTCCTTAGCAGAAAGAGCCGTAATAACTGGCCTGGGAAGACCATCGCCTGAATGGCAATCAGCAAGAAAGCCCTTATTTAATCCGCGAATGCCGGTGCACCCTCAATATGGAGATATTCACTTCATGCCGTTACGTTTTAGCTGGTCTCGCTTGGAATCGTTAAGCACGCTCAATTTTTATGAAATGGTGAAAGCTCGCGAATCGGTATTTGTGGTTGAGCAGCAATGCGCCTATCAAGAGGTTGATGAGATGGACCTCCATTCCTGGCATCTGTTCGCTTCTATGGAAGGAGAGCTGGCTGCTTACGTAAGAGTCGTGGATCCGGGGGTTAAATATGCTAAGCCTTCAATTGGCCGAGTAATGACGCTGGCGAAGTTTAGACGTCGCAAAGTAGGTCGAGCGCTGATGATTGAAGCCATTCGTTTCACAGAGCAGACGTTCCCTGGCATGGGCATTAAGATTGGCGCGCAAGATTACTTGAGTGCGTTTTATCAATCATTGGGGTTCAAGACAGCCAGCGAACCATACGATGAGGATGGCATACGTCACATTGATATGTTGAAACCTGCCACTGAAATTTAAAAAACGGCAACTTAAGCTAAAGGATTCAGCCATCACCATGACCTAACCCGCTCATCGAAGTGGCGCCATAAAAAAGCCCAAAGGGGATACCTCTGGGCTTTTCCTTCCGTGACGCTTACGGTTTATTCACCGCTAGCGTCCTGCTGCTGACGCTTGCGTAACTCGCGTGGGTCATTATGTGCGCGACGACGGCGGCGCGATTTGGCCGCCGCTTGGCTCTCAGCGTCACCTTCGACCTGATCGGCTGCCGGTGCTTTCGCTATTTCCGCCGCTTCCGCCGGCTCTTCTTCGCCGCTGGCAGCTGTTATCGCTTGCGAATCGGCTGCTGCGCTTTCTGCTGTGGCAGGCGCTGCTTTGTTCTCGTCAGCGCTTTCCGTCTCAACAGGCTGGCTGGAAGCCGGGTCCGTCTTCGCTTCAGGCGCTGGTTCGGCCTTAGCGTCTGGTTCAGCTTCAGGCGTTAACTCAGCTTTGGCTTCTGGCTCAGCTTCAGGTGGTGTTTCAGCCTGGGCGTCTGGTTCCGTTTGAGGGGCTGCTGGCGTCTCTGCGTTAGCGTTCGCCTCCGGTTTAGTCTCTTCCTCCACTTTCGGCTGAGCGTCAGTGGCAGGATGCGTCTCCGTGTCCGTCTTGGCTTCTTCGCTTGGCGCAACCGGTGCAGGTTCGGCGCTGGCAGTAGGTGCTGGAGCGCTATCAGCTTTTTCCTCAGCGTTTGCCTTTTGCTCGTTTATCTCCGACTCAGACTTGGTATCTGACTTAAGTTTTTCTGACTTGGGCTTGGTCGCTGACGTAGCGTCCGTTTGCGCGTCGTCAGATTTGGCCTCTGGTTGAGCTTCTGGTTTAACCTCAGTTGGCGCTTTTTGCCCCTGATTAGCCGCTTCAGCCGCTTTTTTCTCAGGCTCAGGCGTTGAAGCCTCTTCAGCGGGTGCCTCAGCTGCTTGTGCTTGCAACTTCAGCTGCTCAGCTTCCGCTTTGGGGTTGATAGCGTGTTGGCGCGAGCGACTGCGCGGATTGTTGCGAGTACGCTTCGGCTTGCCATCGTCCTGCGCAGTGGCTTCGGCATCAGACTCGGCTGGAGCTTCTTTACGTGATGGTTTTGGCGATGACTTGCTGCTCTCGTCCGACGCATCTTTCGCCGCATCCGGCTTTTTTGCCTCTTGCGGTTGAGCCGTTTCATTGCGCTGGCGATTATCTTTGTTATCGCCTTTTTCTTGCTGCGGATGACGACGACGATTACGGGTGCGGCTTGGGCCGCTGCGTTTCTCGCCGTTGTCGTCTTTTCCGGCACTCTCTTTACCCGAGGAATTCTCTTTACCAGAGGGCGTGTCACCCGCGGGCTTATCACCTGATGACGTATTGCGCTGTGTACTACGCGACTCGGCGTCTTCTTGGCGCTTCGCTTTAGGTTCAGGCTTCGCGTTGGCTTTGTCGTCCGCCTTGGGGCTCTCTTTGGCGTTGCCCTTGGCAGTGCCTTTGGCACTTTCACGACGGGGGTTATCGCGACGTTGCTCGCTGGGCTTGCGCTTCGGCGTTTGCGTGCGGGGCGTAGACGGTGCCGCTTCTTGCTGGGTGCTACGCTCTTGTTCGCTACCGAGTTCGCTATCGTTGCCTAAGAACTTGGCCACGCCACGAATCATGCGGCTGAGTAGCGTGGTAGCGTCCGCCTCTTTATTATCGGCAGGTTGGCTGGGCGTGGTGTCATTTTGCAGCGATGCCGGGGCGGGCGCGTTGTGCACGACACTTTTGACGGCGGCTTCCGCACGTAGGGCAGGGGGGGTGAAACTCGGGTCTGGCTCTTTGCCAACATCGGTATCTGTTGAAAGCTCAAAGCTTGAGAGCGTTTGCGTGTCGTCTTCGTCGAGGTGGTCGTCACGGAGACGCTGCACATCGTAGTGAGGGGTATCCATATCAGGATTGGGCAACAGTACGACGCGAACCTCTTGGCGGGCTTCGATATCCGCCAGCACACTGCGCTTCTCGTTAAGCAGATAAGTCGCGACCGGCACGGGCAAGATAGCCCGGATTTGCGCGCTGCGCTCTTTCATGGCTTCTTCTTCGATCAGTCGCATGATCGAAAGCGAAAGCGAGCGTACATCGCGGATGGTGCCTTGGCCGTTACAGCGCGGGCAAACCACACCGCTGGTTTCGCCGAGCGAAGGCCTTAGACGCTGACGCGACATCTCCATCAGCCCAAAACGTGAAATGCGACCAATCTGTACCCGGGCACGGTCGAGTTTCAGCGCATCGCGCATGCGGTTTTCGACCTCGCGCTGGTTGCGCGCAGGACCCATGTCGATGAAGTCGATCACGACCAAACCGCCAATATCGCGCAGGCGTAGTTGGCGGGCGATCTCGTCGGCGGCTTCGGAGTTGGTTTGCAGTGCCGTTTCTTCGATATCGCTGCCGCGTGTTGCGCGCGCAGAGTTGATATCAATCGATACCAGTGCTTCGGTGTGGTCGATCACAATCGAGCCGCCGGAGGGGAGTTTTACCTCGCGCTGGTAAGCGGTTTCGATCTGTGATTCGATCTGAAAGCGCGAAAAAAGCGGCACTTCGTCAGCGTAGAGCTTAATTTTTTGCTGGTACGACGGCATCACCTGGCGGATGAAATTGAGCGCGTCGGCGTGAATCTCTGGACTATCAATCAGTACCTCGCCAATATCTTGGCGTAAGTAATCGCGCATGGCGCGAATGATGACGTTGGATTCGCGGTAGATCAAAAACGGCGCAGAGCGTTTGCCTGCTTCAGTGGTGATGGATTCCCACACTTGCACCAAGTAATCCAAATCCCACTGCAGTTCTTCGGGCGAGCGGCCGATACCGGCAGTGCGCACGATCAGGCCCATCTTATCCGGCACGGTGAGCTGGCCCATGGCCTCTTTAAGTTGGCTACGCTCTTCACCCTCAATGCGGCGTGAAATACCGCCAGCGCGGGGGTTGTTGGGCATAAGTACCAAAAAACGCCCGGCCAAGCTGATAAAGGTCGTTAGGGCGGCGCCTTTGTTGCCGCGCTCTTCTTTATCCACCTGGACAATGACTTCCTGGCCTTCTTTTAGCACTTCTTTAATGCTGGGGCGGCCAGATACATCTTTGACAAAGTAGTCGCGCGATATCTCTTTGAGCGGCAGAAAGCCGTGGCGCTCAGCGCCAAAATCGACAAAAGCCGCTTCGAGAGAAGGCTCGACGCGGGTGATTTTGCCCCGGTAAATATTGGCTTTTTTCTGCTCCCGAGAACCGGACTCGATATCCAAATCGTACAGGCGTTGACCATCGACAAGCGCGACGCGCAGCTCTTCTGGCTGGGTCGCATTGATGAGCATCCGTTTCATGTTTTCTCACATAGCGTTGCGTGCCGGCGATCCGTTAAGCTCACAACAGTCAGTACGAAGACAGACGACTGAAAACTTAGTACGAATGACGTAAAGCAAATCGCGTTGCAGCGTGCTTGTGCTCGGGCATAGATATGCTGACGCATTAAGCCGGATGGTAGTTGCCAACCCGGCTGGTTTGGGCGTTGAGTACGTGGCGGAGGCGGGACATATCGCGGTGGCTGTCATCTCCATCCGGTCCTGCTGACTCCGCCAACACCTGGCATTCATCGATTTACCAACGTCGGCTACCGGCACAACGTTGAACTTAGTGCCCGTCGCTCCATATGCCCTATGACATTAGGCAACGTAACGGCGGGCGTGGCGTTTATCTTTTACGACTTCTCTCTGCCGTTAATTTAATTTGCGTTAACGGCAGAGATCTGACTTTTAATATTCCGACGTTTGTGTTTTCACTCGCGTCAGTGTTTTTATCTGGCGCATATAACCATGCGTACACGGCCATTTCCGCCTTGCTCTGGCCTGCGTGTTGGTCGGGCAGGCGCCTTTGGCCACATGGAGGGCGAGCGCCTTCGAATATAACAGTAAAGCGCTATACCAGCAATTGACGCAATGCGCAGGCGTCTACGCTAGAATGCCGCTTTTGGCATAGAGCAGGAGCGCACGACCATGGCCGAAGGGCGTGAAGTGCAGTGGGTCGACATTGCCCCTGAACAAGCAGGACAGCGAATCGATAATTTTTTAATGACACGCTTGAAAGGTGCCCCACGCGCGTTGATTTACCGCATCGTGCGTAAGGGCGAAGTGCGGGTGAATAAAAAACGCGTCAAAGTCGACTACCGCCTGCAAGGTGGCGACGTTGTGCGCGTGCCCCCGCTGCGCCTGGCACCGCGCGAAGCTGTCAAAGACGTCAGTGACAACTTGCGTGATGTGCTGTTGGGTAGCGTTATCATGGAGGGGCCGGATTGGCTGGTGCTCAATAAGCCTTCGGGCCTTGCGGTGCACGGGGGGAGCGGGGTCAAAATCGGGTTGATTGAAGCGTTGCGCCAAGTGCGCGATGATCTCTCTTTTTTGGAGCTGGTTCACCGCCTTGATCGCGATACATCGGGCTGTTTGTTGCTGGCGAAATCCCGCGAGGCACTGGTCACACTCAATGCATCGTTGAAACAGCATGCCATGGATAAGCGCTATTTGGCGCTGGTGGCAGGACGCTGGCCAGCGCGTAAAACCTATGTCAGCGCGAGGCTTGACCGCTACGACGCCGGCAACGGCGAGCGCCGGGTGCGCGTCGACCCCAATGGGAAAGTGGCCCGCACGCGTTTTGCCGTAGTGGAAACTTTTTCGCGCGCCACGTTGATTGAAGCTGAGCCTGTCACTGGGCGTACGCACCAAATTCGCGTTCATGCAGCTCACGCCGGGCATCCGTTGCTGGGGGATGATAAATACGTCAGCCGTGATAGTCGTCAGCTCGCGCAACATTTGGATGTTGGGCGACTATTTCTTCATGCCCATGCGTTAACCTTTCCCGAGCCGACCAATGGTCGCCCCGTCACCGTCAAGGCCGCGTTGCCCGAGGCCCTTGAGACGGTGCTGCGCCGTGCTCGCCAGTAGCTTATAGGCCCGCTATGCGTTTTGAACTTGTGATTTTTGATTGGGATGGCACGTTAATGGACTCTGTTCCGCGTATTGTGTCTAGCATGCAGTCTGCCGCGCGCGATGCGGAGTGGGGGGATCTGCCGGGGCCGGCGGTTGAGGAGATCATCGGGCTTGGGTTGCCAGAAGCGGTGGATAAGCTCTGTCCTGGTATTTTGCCCGAACAGTCGGCACGCCTACGCGAGCGTTATGCGCATCATTTTGTGCATGCCGACCCCACGCCGATGACGTTTTTTGGCGGTGTGGAAGCATCTTTAGGTGCGTTACGTCAGCGAAAAGCGTTGAAGCTTGCCGTAGCGACAGGCAAAACCCGCCGTGGATTGGACCGCATTTTTCGTGATACACAAAGTGGTGATTGGTTTCACGCCAGTCGCACGGCGGATGAAACGCGTTCTAAGCCACACCCGCAAATGCTGAGCGAGCTGTTAGGCGAGCTCAAGGTGCCGGTTGAGCGCGCAGTCATGGTGGGCGACACCGAGTACGACCTGGAAATGGCGCGGGCGTTAGGTATGCCGCGGGTGGGCGTTAGCTATGGCGTGCATTCGGTTGAGCGCCTTTACGCCAGTGAGCCGGAATATTTAGCCCATAGCGTAGAGAATTTATTTGATTGGCTGCACCGTGAGTGTCGGCAATGATGCGTAATACGGCTTTTTAAGGATATCCGCATGAGTGACGAAACCCCCAAAACGCCGACTGGTGACGAACCTGAAGCCAATAAGCGCGACCCTTGGACGCAAAATGCGTCGGTCGCATCAGGTAAGGCGAAGCAAGAGCAAGCCTCGCCGACAGCCAGCAAGCCTGACGATGACGCGGCAACGCTGATAGAGCGCCAGCGCTTAGCACAGATGGAAATGATGGATCGTTGGATCGGTGGCGTGTTGACCGAACAGCGCCGCAGCCGCCGCTGGAAGCTGTTCTTCCGTTTTGTCCTGGTGGCTATCGTGCTTTCCATGCTATCGCTGAGCGCCTACAGCGTTTATCAAGCGGGAGTCGGCAGCGCGATGCCGACGCAGCCGCATTTGGGTGTTGTGGAACTCAATGGTGTGATAAGTAGCGATTCCCCCGCCAACGCGGAGCGTGTTATTCGAGGGCTTAACCGTGCTTGGTCTTCAGATAATACCCAGGCGGTGGTAGTGCATATCAATAGCCCTGGTGGCAGCCCCGTTCAGTCACAGCGTATTTTTGCTGAGATGATGCGCCTGCGGGAGGCGGGTGATAAGCCCATTATCGCCCTGATTGAAGACATCGGCGCCAGTGGCGGCTACTACATTGCCGCGGCGGCGGATGAAATCGCCGCTTCTCCGGTGAGTTTGGTCGGGTCTATCGGCGTTATTTACTCAGGCTTTGGCTTTAATGAAGTCATTGACTCAATCGGTATTGAGCGGCGAGTAGTGACGGCAGGCGAAAACAAAGCCTTTTTAGACCCGTTCAAGCCCTTGGATGACGAAACGGTGGTGTTTTGGCAAACGGTGCTGGACAACACGCATCAGCAGTTTATTGACGATGTGCGCGCTGGGCGAGGGGAGCGCTTAAGCGATGAAGAGGAAATTTTTTCGGGCTTGATATGGAGCGGTGAGCAGGCGATGAAGCTTGGCTTGGTTGACCGGCTGGATTCGCTGGAGTCGCTATCGCGCGACTACTTGGGTGAGGTTCGCTGGGAGAATTACACGCCGAGTCTTGATCCATTTGATCGTTTGACGCGGCGCTTTACACAAACCGCTGCGCGGGTATTGGGGATCTCCACGTCGCCATCGCCTATTGCTTTTTAAGCCGTCGTCTGACCAGAAAGTCTTTGCTCAAGCGGGTTGAAGCCCGCTTGGCGCAGCATATCGCATAGGGCGATCAGAGGGAGGCCGACGAGTGCGTTGGGGTCTCGGCCTTCCAGCGAGGCAAAGAGCGCAATGCCTAACCCTTCCATGTAGAAACTGCCGGCACTGTCTAGCGGTTGTTCTTGCGCGACGTAATAGGCAATTTCAGCCTCTGAAAGTGTACGGAATACAACGTCAAACGGTTCAACATGCACTTGGTGATGCTGGCTGCGCGTATCTAGCAACGCCAAGCCGGTAAGAAATGTTACCCGCTGGCCTGAAAAGCGTGCGAGGTTTTCTCGTGCTTTCTCGGACGTATGCGGTTTGCCTAGAATTTCGTCGTCAAAGACGGCGATTTGGTCAGAGCCAATAATGCAGTGGGCAGGATAGTGATCGGCCACTGCAAAGGCTTTGCTAAGGGCGAGGCGATGCACTAGCGCTTGCGGAAGTTCTCCTTGCCTTGGTGTTTCGTCGATATCGGGCGAATGGCACTGGTAAGGGATGTGTAAGCGGTCGAGCAGGGCGCGGCGCGAGCGAGAACTCGAGGCAAGCACTAATGGCGAGGGGGTTGGCATGGTGAAACTCTCGGCAAAAAAGTTAAAGTTGAGCAATTGGCGATGAGTGTAACGAAGCCGACAATATACGCCCAGAGACAAGAAATGTATCGGCGGCTTTGACAGACACGGGGTGAGTGCCTATCATTGCGCGCCTATGTTGACCTCACAACTCCCCAGTCGGGTTGAGCCTTATAAGCTTGCAGCCCGCGACGAACGACTCGAAGGCCTTGTTGCGCTGAATAAGCTGGCGCGACTGGTCGAAGAAGCCGGTGACCAAACAGGCGACTGTCATGTCGTGCTTGAGTTTGGCATTGACGCGCAGGGTCGTCGTGAAATTCGTGGCCACTTACAAGCGGATATGTTGCTTGCATGTCGTCGTTGCCTTGAGCCAATGCCGCAACAAGTGGAAAGCCGGTTTTTGCTTGGCATGATCAGCGACGAAGCGTTAGCAGGAGAGCTTCCTGCAAGCCATGAGCCCGTGCTGGTGAAAAATGAACAGCTGGACTTGCTGACGGTTGTTGAGGATGAGTTGATTCTCAGTCTCCCTCAAGTCGTATATCACGATGAAAAGGACTGCCTCGTTTCGCCAGAGCAGCTGGTCAGCAAAGCCAAAGGTTCGGACGATACCACGTCGCCAGCCGAAAACCCTTTCGCGGTGCTCAATGCTTTGAAGAGCAGTGGCGCATTGAAAGGCAAAAAATAGCATCTTTTACCTTAGACACTTGGAGTAAACACCCATGGCAGTTCAAAAGAACCGTAAAACTCGTTCTAAGCGCGGTATGCGTCGCAGCCACGACGCCCTGAGCGCGCCGACACTGTCTCAAGACAAAGAGACGGGCACCACGCATATGCGTCACCATGTCTCTCCGGACGGTTTCTATCGTGGTCGTCAGGTCGTAGAGGTTTAATACCTCGCGCCTTTTGTCAGTGGTCAAATCGCAATGACTCAGTAATCGTGGCTCAGTAACGCGTGCGCATCGCAATTGATGTAATGGGGAGCGATGCAGGTCCTCAGTCCATCATCCATGGTGCCGCTAAGGCAGCGCTGCACCACGATAATTTGGAGCTTTTGTTATTTGGTCCAGGCCGGCAAGTCGTTGCCGAGCTTTCGCGCTTGCCGCAGCCTCTGGCTGCGGCAGCGTCACGTTTGGTGGTATGCGATAGCCACGACAGTGTGGCTCAAGATGCCACTGCAGCGTGGGCATTGCGTCATGGGCAAGACAGCAGCATGGCGCAGATGTTGCGCTGTGTGGCAGGTATTGGCTCGCATGGTAGCGCCGATGCTGGCGTTAGTGCGGGGAATACCTCTGCGTTGGTGGCCTTATCGCGACGAGAGTTGGGCACATTGCCAGGTATTACTCGCCCAGCGATTAGTACGGCGATCCCCACGCGAAACGGTCGGCGTTGCTATCTGCTCGACTTAGGGGCGAATGTGGATTCACCTGCTTTGCGGCTGGTGGACTTTGCCATAATGGGGGCGGCTATGGCGCAGAGCGTAGACGCTATTGAGCGACCTCGATTGGCGCTACTTAACGTCGGGGCTGAAGCGACCAAAGGCAGTCACAGTGTGCGTGAAGCGAACGTGATTTTGCGCCGCTATCCTGCTCACGGCCTTTTTGACTATCAAGGCTATGCTGAAGGTGGAGATCTTTTCCGCGGCAACCTTGACGTCGTTGTTTGTGATGGTTTTGTCGGCAACGCAGTGCTGAAATCGAGTGAAGGGTTGGCCAGTATGCTAATTGAACGCGTTCAGGCGGTATTCGAATCCCGCTTGAGCGGACGTATGGCAAGTTTGCTGGCGAGGCCGGCACTCAAGCGGTTAAAAAAAGAGCTTGATCCCGTGCGCTATAATGGCGCTAGTTTATTAGGGCTTTCGCGCATTGTGGTCAAAAGCCACGGCGGGGCTCATGCGGAAGGTTTTTATTATGCGATTGTGCGTGCGATGCAAGAAGTCGAGCACGATCTGCCGCAACAATTAGTGCAACGCTGGCAAACTCTGCCATAACGCTGATCAAATCGTGGGGCTCATGAAGAGTGCCGCGGTGTGACCTGACCGGTAAAAGGTACAATAGGCCGTTCAGTGTCTTGTGCTCACATGAGCAAACGCCAACAAGTGCAAAGGTGAACGACATGTCTCAACCCCTTGCCCTCATATTCCCTGGGCAAGGCTCTCAACAGCTAGGAATGCTGCGAGAGCTGGCCGAACGCTACAGTGTGGTAGGAACCACTTTTGAAGAAGCGTCGGATGCTTTGGGCTATGATCTGTGGAAAGTTGTGCAAGAAGGTCCCGAAGAGTCACTTAATGCGACGGCTTGTACCCAGCCAGCGCTTTTAGCTTCAAGCATCGCCGTTTGGCGCGTATGGCAAGAGCTGGAAGGGCCGCGCCCGGGCTTAATGGCAGGTCACAGCCTTGGTGAGTACAGCGCTATGGTATGTGCCGGTGTGATGGGGTTTGCAGAAGGTATAAAGCTTGTGCGCCTGCGTGGTGAGGCCATGCAGGAAGCCGTGCCCACTGGCCAAGGGGCAATGGCGGCTATTCTAGGACTGGATAACGCAGCCGTTGAAGCAGCCTGTGAAAAGGCGGCACAAGGCGATGTGGTATCGGCCGTTAACTACAACGCCCCGGGGCAAGTGGTTATCGCCGGGTCTAAGTCAGCCGTTGAGCGCGCGATTGCCGCGTGCCAAGATGCTGGGGCGAAACGTGCGATGCCGTTACCGGTCTCGGTACCCTCACACTGCGCGCTAATGAAGCCAGCCGCTGAGCGGCTCTCAGCGGCTATTGGCGAAATTGATCTGCGTGCACCACGCTATAGTGTAATCCAAAATGTGGATGCACAAGCGCACGCTGATATAGATACATTGCGTACCCGTTTGGTGGAGCAGCTTTATCAGCCTGTTCGTTGGACAGATTGCGTTGAGGCGATGAGTGCGCAAGGAGTGAAGGCGTTTATTGAGTGTGGGCCAGGTAAAGTGTTAACCGGCCTAAATAAGCGTATCGTACGGGGAAGTAAAGGTTTAGCGGTAAACGATCCCGATAGCTTGGATGCTGCGCTGGAGCTGGCGCGCGAAACGGT
The DNA here is from genome assembly GCA_051746485.1 of Pseudomonadota bacterium. GTDB lineage: Bacteria > Pseudomonadota > Gammaproteobacteria > Pseudomonadales > Halomonadaceae > Vreelandella. The sequence continues at coordinate 11,649 of JBNJFC010000002.1, read as the reverse complement.
TGCAAATGACGACTAGGCGTTAGCCGCGAGGTTGATGAGCACTTTTTCGACAAAGGGGTGTACGTGATGACACAGGAACGCAGAGTGGCGCTGGTCACCGGTGCCAGTCGCGGTATCGGTCGTGCCATTGCGCATGAACTTGGCCACCAAGGCCGTATTGTGGTGGGGACGGCCACAAGCGATGCGGGGGCGGAAAAAATTGATGCTGACCTTAAAGCACAAGGTATTGAAGGCGCAGGCGTTTGTTTAAACGTTACTGATCCGGCAAGCATTGATAACGTGCTGAAAACAATCACCGAACAGTTTGGTGCGCCAACTATCTTGGTGAATAATGCTGGTATTACCCGTGACAACCTTCTCATGCGTATGAAAGAAGATGAGTGGGACGCGGTAATGGATACCAATCTCAAATCCGTGTATCGCGTCAGCAAAGCGTGTTTGCGTGGTATGACAAAGGCGCGTTTCGGGCGAATTGTGTCGATAAGCTCTGTGGTAGCAAGCATGGGTAACTTAGGCCAGGCTAACTACGCGGCTGCCAAAGCGGGGATGGAAGGTTTTAGCCGTTCGTTGGCACGTGAAGTGGCTTCGCGCAATATTACCGTCAATAATGTGGCACCCGGTTTTATTGCTACCGACATGACTGAAGCGTTGCCGGAAGCTCAGCACGAAATGCTGCTCAAGCAGATTCCGCTGGCACGCCTAGGCGCACCCGAAGAAATCGCCGCAGCGGTGGGCTTTTTAACCAGTGATAGCGCAGGTTATATCACCGGAGAAACGCTGCAAGTCAACGGCGGCATGAATATGCGTTGATGCCCTTGGTTTGGCGGTTGCGTCTGCCAAAGGGCGTCTATAAACTACCCCGCAGCTTTTGGCTTGCGGTTTCCAAACGGCTGGTTATTAAACCGCTAATGTGAACGACTGGAGTACGTAGATGAGTACTATCGAAGAACGCGTAAAAAAAGTTGTGGCCGAGCGCCTAAACGTTAAAGAAGAAGATATCCAAAACGGTTCTTCTTTTACTGAAGACCTGGGTGCTGACTCGCTCGACACCGTTGAGCTGGTCATGGCTTTAGAAGAGGAATTTGATACTGAAATTCCTGATGAAGAAGCTGAGAAGATTACGACGGTTCAGGAAGCAATTGACTACGTTAACGCCCACCAGTAAGGGCAGCGTCAGTGCTATGAGCCGAGGTGGGCTGACCGCCTAAATAAAAAGCCGTCCTCCTTTAGGGCGGCTTTTTGCTGTATAGGGCAATGAACGTGACAGGTAATCTCCGTTATACTGTCGTTTTTTGGCTAAGGGCTAAATGCTCGACATTAACGACGTTGCGTCTTAACGTGCATGCAGTTCATGCATTTTTACAGTAAGCGAACGGCAGAAATAGTCCAAATGGGTTAAGTCACCATGGATGCCTGGAGGAAAACGAATGGCACGAAAAAGGGTAGTGGTAACTGGGCTAGGCCTGGTGACCCCTGTGGGAAATACCGTCGATGAGTCGTGGTCCAACATCGTCGCAGGTAAAAGCGGTATTGCACCCATCGAACATTTTGATACAAGTGATTTTAATACGCGCTTTGGTGGGTCGGTTAAAAACTTTGATATTAGCCTCTATTTAAACCCTAAAGATGCCCGCAAGATGGATCTTTTTATCCAATACGGTATGGCCGCAGGCGCGCAGGCCATTCAGGATGCTGGTATCGAATGCAACGAAGATAACGCAGACCGTATTGGTGTCGCGATTGGCTCAGGCATTGGCGGACTGCCCATGATTGAGCATAATCATAATGCGCTGCAAAAAAGCGGGCCACGGCGGATATCACCGTTTTTCGTGCCGGGCTCCATCATCAATATGATCTCCGGCAATATGGCGATTCAGCACGGCTTTAAAGGCCCCAATATTGCCATTACCACCGCCTGCACCACCGGTACCCATAATATTGGCTATAGTGCGCGTACCATCGCCTATGGCGATGCCGATGTGATGGTGTGTGGTGGCGCTGAAATGGCGACCACGCCCTTGGGGCTTGGTGGTTTTTCTGCGGCACGGGCGCTTTCCACCCGAAACGATAACCCCGAAGCGGCAAGCCGCCCGTGGGACGTGGATCGCGACGGATTCGTTCTCTCTGACGGGGCGGGTGTGCTGGTGCTAGAGGAGTATGAACACGCCAAAGCACGCGGTGCGCATATCTACGCAGAGCTTGCAGGCTTTGGTATGAGTGACGATGCTTTCCACATGACAGCTCCGCCCGAAGATGGCAGTGGTGCGGCCATTTCCATGAGCAATGCGATCAAAGATGCACAAATTGACCCGGCAAACGTCGATTATATCAACGCACATGGTACCTCCACTGCATCAGGCGACTTGGCCGAAAGTCGTGCCGTGGAGCGCGTATTAGGCGATGCCGCCAAAAATGTGGCAGTGAGCTCAACGAAATCTATGATTGGCCACCTGTTGGGGGCGGCCGGTGCCGTGGAAGCGGTCTTCAGTGTGCTGGCCATTCGCGATCAAGTAGCACCGCCCACGATCAACCTGGATAACCCTCAGGAAGGCTGCAACCTCGATTACGTACCCAACAATGCCCGCGATATGACGATTGATGTAGCGCTTTCCAACTCTTTTGGGTTTGGTGGTACCAATGGCTCGCTGCTGTTCAAGAAGGTGTAGTCGTAAAGTGGGATAACTCACGAGGGTGAGCGTGATGACGGCGCCTCCAATGCTACCGTTTGATGATCGTGGCCTCGCCTATGGAGACGGCGTCTTTGAGACCGTGTTACTGCGCGATGGCAAGCCTGTTTTGTGGGATTACCATCGTGCCCGTTTGCGCCGAGGCTGCGAGGTATTAGGCATACAAACGCCCAGTGACGCAGCGCTTGATGCCACGTGGCAAATCGCCGAGCAGGGTGATGTACTCCCGCAACACGAAGTGCTTAAAATAGTGGTAACTCGCGGCAGCGGAGGCCGTGGCTATGCGCCGCCGCCAACGCCAGCGCCGCGCTTATTGAGCCGCCGCATGCCGTTTATGCCGAATTTTTCGCGCGGATGTGAAGGGGTTCATGTGTGTATGTGTAACCTTCGGCTTGCGCACCAGCCCCTGCTTGCCGGTATTAAGCACCTTAATCGGTTGGAAAATGTGCTCGCCCGACGCGAGTGGCAGCGCGATGATATTGCCGAAGGTTTACTCGCCGATCAGCAAGGTAATCTGGTAGAAGCCACCAGCATGAATCTATTTTGGCAACAAGACGGTGTTGTATGGACGCCGCCGCTAGAGCAGTGTGGGGTGGCGGGCACACTGCGTGAGGCGCTGTTATCACTACAGCATATTGCGGTTGCCTCTCTGCCATTATGTGAGCTCCATCGTGTCGAGCAACTTTGGGTGGGTAACTCGGTGCAAGGTATTTGGCCGGTGGTGGCGTTGGTAACGCCCGATGGCCAAGTGCAAAAGCGCTGGCCGTTGCCCACAAACGATGTGTTTCAAGCGGCCGGACATCGGCTATTAGGCTTTGCCTCTTAACGCGTTGTGTCGTTTAAGCAAAATGATGAAAAGAGGTGGGTTTTGAAACGGATTTTTGGGGCGTTATTGGTTGTATTGGTGCTGGGAGCTATAAGCGCAGCCGGTGCTTACTATTATTGGCAAAGTCGCCTCTCGGCACCGCTAGCGCTTGAAGAGCCGCAACTTTATCAGGTTTCCTCAGGTGCGGGTTTTCATCGTGTGATTGCCGAACTGGGTGAACAGGGCATTATTACGGATGTTTGGGCGTTTCGTCTGTTACCTCGGCTTGCGCCGGATAAACTGCCGCAGCTGCGCGCGGGGGAATATCAGTTGCAACCGGGAATGACTGGCCGCGATATGCTTGAATTACTGGCCAGTAATGACGTAGTGACCTACCCACTTACCGTGCCCGAAGGTTGGACGTTTCACCAAATGCGCGAGCTTCTTAACGCAGCGCCTAAGCTAGATAACCGCACGGCAGAAATGAGTGACGAAAAGGTCATGGCGCTATTAGGTCGTGAAGGTTTCCATCCTGAGGGCTGGTTTTTTCCTGACACTTACCGTTACCACTTAGGCATGAGCGACGTAGATATTTTGCAGCAGTCGCTTGAGAAGATGGAGCGGGTGCTAGAAGAAGTATGGGCTGAGCGTAGCGAAGACCTACCTATCGACACACCCTATGAAGCCCTGATTATGGCATCGCTAATTGAGCGTGAAACCGGCGCGCCGCAGGAGCGGCGTGAAATCGCCGGTGTGTTTAAACGCCGTTTAGAGCGAGGTATGCGCCTACAAACCGACCCGACGGTGATTTACGGCATGGGTGAGCGTTACGACGGCAGCATCAGTTATGCTGATTTGCGCGAAGAGACCCCGTACAACACCTACGTAATAGACGGCATGCCGCCGACACCGATTGCCCTTCCAGGTCGGGCAGCGCTGGAAGCTGCAGTAAACCCGCTGCCGGGGGAGACGCTCTATTTCGTTGCCAAGGGAGATGGTACCCATCAATTTTCGCGTACGCTACGTGAGCATAATAACGCTGTTAATCGCTATATACGCAATCGGTAATTCATCATCCATTATGTTGAGGCCAGCATGAGCCAGCGCGGGCGCTTTATCACTCTAGAAGGCGGCGAAGGCGTGGGTAAATCGACCAACCTACAATTTGTGGTCGATTGGCTGCGTGCTCAAGGGCAAGACGTTATCAGCACGCGTGAGCCGGGCGGCACGTCGCGAGCGGAATCGATACGCCACCTGTTACTTGACCCCGTGCCGGACGAGCCGTTGAGCGTTGATACCGAGCTTTTGTTGATGTTTGCGGCGCGAGCACAGCATTTGGCAGAGAAGATTTTGCCCGCACTTGAGCGCGGGACCTGGGTGGTGTGCGACCGCTTTACCGATGCGACCTACGCCTATCAAGGCGGTGGGCGAGGTATTGCCACGGAGCGTATTGCCACGCTTGAGCAGTTCGTGCAGCGTGGACTACAGCCCGATATCACGCTGTTACTTGATATGCCAGTGGAAGCCGCAAGCCATCGGGTGGCCTCGCGCTTATCACATCAAGGTGGTGAGCGTGACCGCTTTGAGCGTGAGCATGGCGAGTTCTTTGACGCCGTCCGCAATACTTACCTTGAACGAGCCGCGCAGGCCCCTAAGCGCTTTGCTGTCGTCAATGCGGCAGAGCCGCTGGAGCTTGTGCAGGTGTCGATTGCTGATGCGTTAGCCAAGCGGGTGGCAGCATGGCCGTAGCGTCGGTGCTACCGTGGCATCACGGCATGTGGGAGCAGTTACTGCGCTTGCAGCAAAATGGCCGACTCCCCCATGCACTTCTGTTTAATGGGCCTCATGGGGTTGGCAAGCAAGCGTTAGCGGAGGCATTAATCGCCCAAATGCTGTGTGCTAACCCCGGTACTTACGCCTGTGGGGAGTGCCATAGCTGCCAGATGCTTGCCTCAGGCTATCATCCGGATTTGCTGCGCGTATCGCCGGAAGAGGGGAAGCGTCAAATTCGCATTGACCCGATTCGTGGGGTGAACCGTTTTGTGAACCAAACCGCCCAGCAAAGCGGTTACCGAGTGATTGTGATTTCGCCGGCAGAAGCGATGAATGTGGCAGCGGCCAATGCTCTGCTCAAAAGCTTGGAAGAGCCGGGCGATAAGACGCTCTTTATTCTCCTTTCCGACGTGCCGTCGCGAATGCTGCCGACCATTCGCTCCCGCTGCCAGCAGTGGTCGTTGGCGAGTGTCGCCTATGCTGAATGCCGCTCCTGGCTCGTGGAGCAACTGCACAGCGAAGAAGAAGCCCGCTTTTGGTGGCAAGTGGCGGGTGGCTTGCCCTTGTTGGCAGTGGAATTAGCCGCGCCTGAAGAGCGGGCGCTTCGCCACCAGCTGCATGATAGCTTTGAGCAACTGATGCGTGGCGCTGAGCCGGTAAGCGAAGCAGCACGACTCGACCGTCAAGCGTTGGATGGCATCCTGTGGTACGGTATCGCTTGGTTGGAAGACCTTATTCGTTTCGGGTTATCGGGAGATGAAACGGGCCTGCACAATGCTGATCTGGTGCCTTTGTATCGCCAAGCCATGAAAAATGGCCGTGTGCAAGACTGGTTTCGCCTTCTAGATTACGCGCGCGAGCAGCGCCGTTTGTTAGCGGTAGGCGCCAACCCGAACCCACAGCTGGTGCTTGAAGCATGGTTGGTGCGTTGGGCAGCCTTGTTGCGCTCATAAGCCGCCCCTAGGAGACCCCATATGACGCAAAAAGCGCTCTCGCTAAGTATTCCCGATGTACCGACGCTGCTTGCTGCCTACATGCCTTTTTTGGATCGAGGTGGTATTTTTGTACCGACCCAAAAACCCTATGCCCTGGGACAAAAAGTGGTGTTGCTGCTGACACTGCCCGCTGACGAAGAGCGGCTAACAGTGAGCGGCCAAGTTGTTTGGGTGTCACCTGAGGGGGTGACTGGCCGACGGATGCCCGGGATTGGTGTGCATTTTAGCCAGCAGGATTATAGCGTGCGTGATCGCATCGAAACTTTGCTGGCAGGCCAGCTAGACAAGGCCGCTCCCTCCTATACGCTATAAGTTATTAATATTTACCTTCTCACTGCTAATGTCGAGTGCGCTATGTTTGTTGACTCCCACTGCCACCTTGATCGCTTATCCGACAAAACCCACGGCGGTGATCTTAACGCCGCATTAGAGGCTGCCCGCGCGGCTGACGTTAGCCAGTTTCTTGCTATTGCCGTGACGTTAGAGGATGTGCCTAGCTTGGCATCACTTGCGCGCGAGCATCAAGACGTTGTGATTTCAGCTGGCTTGCACCCCCTGCACACGGTGGATCAAGAGCCTAGCGTTGATGATATTGTCGAGGCGGCAGACCAATACGGTGCGGTAGCCATTGGGGAGTCTGGGTTGGATTACCATTACCGCGAAAGCGTGCCAGCCGATGTGCAGTATGCGCGTTTTAAACGCCACCTGATGGCCGCGCATGAGCTTGAACTACCGGTTGTGGTGCACACGCGCGAAGCCAAAGACGATACGCTGGCCCTGTTGCGCGAGCACACGGACCCCAAGGTAGGCGGCGTTCTTCATTGCTTTACCGAAGATTTAGACATGGCGCGTGAAGCGATCAAATTGGGCTTTTATATTTCGCTTTCGGGTATTGTGACGTTTCGTAATGCTGAGTCTTTACGCGACTTGGTGAGAAAGCTCCCGCTGGATCGACTGCTGATCGAAACCGACAGCCCCTATCTTGCGCCGGTGCCTTACCGTGGCAAGCCCAATGAGCCCGCGTGGGTAGTGAAAGTTGCTGAATGCATTGCCGACGAGCGCGGTATTAGCGTAGATGAAGTGGCGATGCAAACCACGGCTAACTTTTATCAACTGTTCCGCGCGGCGGTTCCTGAGGCGCCTGCGCACATCCGCGATGGGCTGGCTCAGGCAGGCCTAGTCTAAGCTAAGCGTATGCTGAGGGGAGGGACTTCAATGAACCTAGATCGGTTGCTCCAACAGTGCGAAGGCGCGGCCAGCGTGCCGCCACTAGAACAGTGGGACCCGCCACTAGCAGGCGATATGCCGCTAGTGATTAAGGCAGATGGACAATGGCTCCACGAGGGGCGTGCCTTTACACGTCCTGCGCTGGTGCGTTTGCTTGCAAGTCTGCTGCGTCAAGATCCAGAAGGCGTTTGCTTAGTGACGCCGGTTGAACGCTGGCGCATTGAGGTCGAGGACTGTCCATTTGTGATTATACAAGCGGATAAACGCGGCAGTGACTGGTATCTGATGACGCAGTATGACGATGAGTTTTGCTTGGATGCGGATCATCCGTTAAGCATCACATCGACCCCCACTGGCGAAGCGGTGCCACAAGTACCTGTGCGAATGGGCCTTTCAGCGCGCATCAGCCGTAATGTCTACTATCAGATGGTCGAGGCCGCTACGACGCGAGAGCAAGAAGATGGCTCTCTAGAGATCGGCATCGAAAGTGCCGGGAAGTGGCATGTCCTTGGACACTTAGGTGGCCATGAGTTGACTGACAGCGCAAGCGGGGCAGAGTGAGACTCACAGCGCAGCAGCAAGCCGTGGTAGCGCACGCCAAAGGTCATGCCCGTGTGGCCGCAGTGGCAGGGGCCGGTAAAACGACCACCATGGCAGCCCGGGTATTGTATTTACTGGATCAAGGTGTCTCGCCTAAACGCATCTTAGTATTGATGTTTAACCGCTCGGCCCGAGATGATTTTCAGCGCCGTTTGGTGCAACGAGCTAAGCCCGGCCAAGCGCTACCCGATGTCCGTACTTTTCACTCGTTAGGGCACCGATTAACGCAAAGCTTGTGCCGCTGGGGGGCGCTTTCGCCGCGGCGATTGCTATCAGCGGATTGGCAGCTTGAGCGGCTATTGCGTCAAGCCAGCCTAAACGTGTTACGTGATGAACCCGAACGTCGCGATGCCGCTCTGGAGGGGGAGCGCTTGGAGGCGCTGGCGCATTTCAGCAATCTAGTGAAAGCGGAAATGGCCGAGCCAACTGAGCTCTTCCGTCGTCTGCAGTTTGGCGACGACACCGACTACTTTCCTGCCGCGTTTAAAGAAGGTGAGCGCCTTTTGCGCGACGAAGGAGCCATGACTTATGCTGACCTGCTCTACCGCCCACTTCAGGTGTTGGAAGCGGATGAGGCCCTGCGGTCGCGGGTTGAAGGGTTTCTCGATCACGTCATTATCGATGAGTATCAGGATATAAACGCCGCTCAGCAGCGCTTACTTGCGGTACTAGCTGGTTCGCAAGCCGAGGTCATGGCGGTTGGCGATGCCAATCAGTGCATTTACGAGTGGCGCGGCGCCCGCCCGGATACGATGCTGGAAAATTTCACGGCAACTTTTGGCGTTGCCACCGACTACCCGCTTTCCATGACGTTTCGCCATGGTCATGCACTGGCGTTGGCGGCTAACCACGCGATTGCGGCCAACCGCCGCCGCCCGGATCAGCTCTGTCTGGCCGACAATCGAAACCCTGCAACCTGCTTAGGGGTCGGGCAGGGGAGTCGTTTCTTTTTAGATGCGCTGATGGATTGGCAAGCCCAAGGGCGTGCGCTCAACGAGGCGTGCCTTTTGGTGCGTAGCTGGGCGCTTTCCGTACCGTTTCAGCTCGCGCTTTTGCAGGCGGGCATTCCGTTTCGCATGTTGCGCGAAGATCGTTTCGTTTTTCGTCTGCCGCTGGTTCAGGCATTGGCGGGTTATTTGAAGTTGGCGCGGCGTCCAGCACTGCTGTACGACCCCGAGCAGATCCACTTACTGCTTGCACAGCCTACCCCCTTTGTTGCCCGCGAGCGCCTTCGTCGCTTAGCCCATCAGCTAGCGCAATCGCAGCGCTGGCCAGAACGCCACGACCCGGTGCTGGCGGACTTAAAGCCGATACAAAAGCGCACGCTGAAAAAACGTTGGGCGCTGCTCTGTGAACTACCAAAACTTGCCGCTTGGCCGCCGGCAAAGCTGTTGCATCACGTGGTCGAGAGTATTGAAGCGCAGAAAACGTTAAAACGTGCCGCCGCTCGTCGGGATAAAGGCGAAGAAGATGTGCGTCTGCTAGACGTGTTGATTGAGCAAGCGGAAAGCGTGCAAGACCCCGATGCCTTTATCGAACTGTTAGAGCGTCCGGTGGAAAATCAAGCCGGCGGTGTGCTGATCAGTACAGTTCACGGGGCCAAAGGGCTAGAGTGGCCGTTTGTCTCCATAGCAGGTGCCAATGAAGAAGATTTCCCCCACTACAGTCGCGATAACCCCTTGACCGATGAACGCCTGGAAGAAGAGAGACGTCTGTTCTACGTGGCGATAACGCGGGCCCAGGAAGCGCTTTTGCTACTTCACGATGGAGGTGAGCACCGTCCCAGCCGTTTTATTGCAGAAAGCGCCTGGCAAGATAGTCAGCATATGGCAAAGCGGCTGCAGGGAGACGGTGATACCAGCGATCAACCACTACGCGTGTCGTTTCCGGCACTGGTTAAGCGCTACCTTGAGCAAGTGGGACGCGATGATATTACCGTGAATGCAGCTCAAGTGGATGAACCGAAGGCAGGCTATAGCTCACACCTGCGTTTTTACGCCGGTCAACGTTTACGCCATGCAGTGTTTGGCGAGGGGGAAGTCGCCGCTGTCGAAGGCTCGCCGGATAACCCCGTGATCGATGTGCGTTTTACCCAAGCTGGGCGCCGCCGGCTAGTCGCGCACCGAGCGCCAATTGAGGTGCTGACGAAGTCATGTGATAACGACGCACAGGCGCATTGCTAATCCCTGGTAATAGTGTCTGCGCCTCTAGTAATAGTCTCTAGCAATAGTCTTATGTAAAGAGGGCTCAGATGGTTCAAGGGTTTTTGATTTTATTGCTTTGCCAGCTTACCGGTGAGTGGCTGATGGTGTGGCTAGGAATACCGGTGCCGGGACCGGTGGCCGGTATGATACTGTTGCTGATCGGCTTGGTGCTATATGGCCGCGTGCCCGAGTATCTGCGCATGCCGGCAGAAGGGCTGATTCGCCACCTGTCGTTATTGTTTGTGCCAGCTGGCGTGGGATTGATGGTGTTTGCCGATGTGTTGGCGCAGCAATGGTTGGCGATCTTGCTGTCGCTGTTGCTAAGCACTTTCATCACGCTGATAGTGACCGCTTGGATGTTGCAGACACTGGAAACCCGTCAGCGCAAGTAATACGAGGCTAGTATGGAGATCACCAATTTTTGGGTGTATTTCGCCGCCCGTCCGCTGTTCTGGATCGTGATTACACTGATGGCCTTTTTGCTGGCCATGGCGCTGAATCGTAAGGTGGGAGGTTCGGCGCTACTACATCCTGTGCTTGTTGCTATGGTGTTAATCATAGGGCTTTTGCAACTGAGCGGCACTGATTACGACACGTATTTTGAAGGCGCGCAGTTCATTCATTTTCTTCTCGGGCCTGCCACAGTCGCGTTAGCAGTGCCCCTTTTTGATCATCGGGAACGCATACGGCGCCTGTTGGTTCCCCTTATCGTCGCGTGTATTAGCGGCAGTCTTACCGCGGTTGTCAGCACGCTATTGATTGGGCAGCTACTGGGTGCCAGCGATGCGTTATTGCTCTCGTTAGCGCCTAAGTCGGTGACGTCTCCTATTGCTATCGGGATTGCCGATCAAATCGGTGGTTATCCCTCTCTCGCCGCGGGGTTAGCGTTGATGACGGGTGTCATTGGCTGCCTGTTGGCGCCTTTCGTATTCAAAATGCTTAAGACGCGTTCAGAAACGGCGGTAGGGTTTGCCTTGGGGCTATCGGCGCACGGTTTCGGCACTGCCTATGCCATGCAACGCAGCACGCTGACAGGGGCTTTCGCCGGCCTGGCCATGGGCTTGACTGGCGTACTGAGTTCGCTGTTGATTCCCTTGGTGGTAAGGCTAATGGGTCTCAGCTAAGCGATGACTTGCCGACTCGATAAAATCGACCGCTGCGGGCACTGACGTAAACGGCCCGCAGCGGTAGTTATAGTGTGAGGTGAGGCTTACATATTGGGGTAATTTGGCCCGCCACCACCTTCCGGCGCGACCCAGGTGATATTCTGCGCGGGGTCTTTGATGTCGCAGGTTTTGCAGTGCACGCAGTTTTGGAAGTTGATCTGGAACTTGGGATTGCCCTCATCGTCCTCAATC
>JBNJFC010000001.1:0-106231 GCA_051746485.1 Pseudomonadota bacterium | reverse complement strand
GCGACATATCGGCCTGCTGCATAATGAGCTCGATGCCGGGCTTGAGCGTGGCGGAGAAAAAGCCGCGGGCGGCAAAGCCCATGCCGCCAGCAGCCCCCGCACCGGGCAACGCGCGATGATCCTCGCCTAAGGTGCGCGCGGTTATTTCGGCAAAATGAGCAAGCGCACGGTCGAGCTCGGCGACATGCTTGGGGGTGGCGCCTTTCTGCGGGCCAAATACGGCGCTTGCGCCGCGGCTACCGAGTAGCGGATTATCGACGTCGACTGCGGCTTCCACGTGAAGACGCGCAAGGCGCGAGTCGAATTCGCTAAGGTCAAGCGTATGCAAGTCGGCTAACGCCGCCCCGCCGGGGGTGAGTGGCTGGTTGTCGCAATCCAAAAGTTGGGCGCCAAGGGCGGCCAGCATGCCGGCGCCGGCATCGTTGGTGGCGCTGCCGCCAAGTAGCAACAAGGCTTTCTCGGCGCCGGCATCCAGGGCTTCACGAAACAGCTCGCCGACGCCATAGGTGGTGGTGGTGCGGGCGTCACGCTCTTCTGCGCTAAGCGACTGTAGCCCGCTGGCTTCTGCTAGCTCGATAAACGCGGTACGCTCTGCCCCGAGCCAGCCCCAAGCGGCTTGCGTGGGCCTACCTAGCGCGTCATGCACGTAGGCGGTGCGCCGCTCGGCGCCGGTGGCGGCAATCAACGCTTCAAGGCTGCCTTCGCCGCCGTCCGCCAATGGGCAGAGGTCAACCTGCGCGTGGGGCGCGGCGCGTTGTATCCCTCGCGCCATTGCCTCGGCGGCCATTTGGGCGCTTAGCGCATCTTTAAAACTGTCGGGGCAGAGTAGCAGGTGCATCGGGACTCCATCATGATCGCAAGGCATTAGTAGGCGAGAGAACGTCTTATGAAGAGCGTAACGCAAAACGTGAGAACACGCTGGTTAGCCCGAGGGCTGATGTTGTGGGTGAGTGGCATGCTAGCAAGCGCGCTGCCGAGTGCTGCCTTGGCGCACCCACATGGCTGGATTGACCTGAGCGTGGAGGTCGTCACGGATGCCGACGGCAACGCCACGGCGCTGCACCAAACGTGGCGGATGGACCCTTTCTATAGCCTTGTGGTGTTGGAGGAGCTTTCTCAGGGGGAAGGGGCAAGCTTAGACGAAGGGTTGGACCAACTTGGCCATGAGATTCGCGACAATTTAGCGGCCCAGCACTACTTTACCGAGGTGCGGCTTAACGGCGAGCGTCAGGCGCTTGGCGAAGTAACCAATTACACCGCCTTGGCGCGAAATGGGCGGTTACATTTTATGTTCCGGCTGCCGCTGGCGGAGCCGCAGCTGTTGGAAGAGAACGAGCTGACGTATCAAGTTTTCGACCCGACCTATTATCTGGAAGTGGTGCACGAAGCGGAAGATAATATCATCCGCGATGACGCGCTTACACTGCGCGGTGAGCGCGAGTGCTCGTTAAGCGTCGAGCCTGCTGACCCGGACCCTGAGCTCATCATGCGTGCGACAATGTTGGATAAAGATGAATCGGGCGAGCCTGGGCTTGGGCGGCATTTTGCTGAAACGGGGGTGGTGGCGTGTCGTTAAGCTGGCGTCAATACATTATGGCGGTAGGGCTGGCTGCGCTTCTGGCGGTGTTGGTCTACGTCGCGTTATCCGGTGGCTTTCAGGTACTCAGCTATCAGCTTTTGAGCTGGCAGCGTGACTTGCACCGCGCGCTGACAGTGACGATCACCGAGCTTTCCCAAACACCCTCCGCCGCGACCTGGATGATGCTGATCGGCGTTAGCTTTGGCTATGGCGTGTTCCACGCGGCAGGCCCGGGGCACGGTAAAGCCGTATTGGCAACGTACCTTGCCTCCCACGGTGGCGCGACGCGCCGGGCGCTGGGGCTTTCGTTTGCCGCCTCGATGCTGCAAGGGGTAACCGCTATCGCGCTGGTGGTGGTGCTGGTGCACGCGCTGGGTTGGGTCACGAGACAGGCCATGGGGAGCGTCACGGTGGTGGAGCAAGCGAGCTTTTTGCTCGTGGCTCTGCTCGGTGTTTGGCTCTGTGTTCGCGCCCTCAAGCAGCTTTACGCGGCGTACCGCTTGCCGAGTGCGCAAGCGCATGATCACTCCACTACCCATCAGTTCCATCATCACCATGAACACACGCATCAACATGACCACCACCAACACGATGCGTCATGTGGCTGCGGTAACGCCCATCATATCGCTCCGGCGAACGCCTTGGATTGGCGCACGGCGATAATGACGGTGGTTTCCATTGGCATGCGCCCGTGCAGTGGCGCGGTCTTGATGCTTGGCGCAGCGAGCTTACTGGGGCAGTTTATGCTCGGCGTGGCGGCCGTGGTGGCCATGTCGCTAGGGACGGGGCTGACGGTGTCAGCGCTGGCATTGGCGACGGTCTTTGCTCGCGATTGGGCCAAAAGGCGGTTGGTCAGTCAGCGTCAGCGCCAACGCGGGCACACAATTGCCGCTTGGCTAGCGCTGACCGGGGGCGTGGTGATTGTTGCGCTAGGTGTATCGTTAAGTCTGACGGGTGCCGCGCAGCCGGGTGGTATGCCGCTGCTCAACGAGCCGGCCGCGCGGCAAGAGGCCAATCCGCTAAGGGGTTAAGTATTGCTCTCAGGGTCTAGGTCGAGCCCTTCGATTAGCGCTAATAATCTGTCGCGCACCTCGCCTTGGTGCTCAAGGTCATACGATATCTGCTCGCCCACACCCCATACCGGGCCTGGCCAAGCGATGTCGTCGTGGTGGCGTACGATGATATGGATATGCAGTTGGCTAACCACGTTACCGAGGGTGGCAATGTTCATTTTGTCGCCCTCAAACCCTTCTTTCATGGCTTCGGCTAGCGCGCCGGCTTCACGCCAGAGCTGCGTTTGATCATCAGCGCTAAGCTCGAATACTTCGCTGACATTGGGTTGGCGGGGCACCAGCACCACCCAGGTAAATCGCGTGTCGTCCATTAACAGCACCCGGCATAGCGGTAGCTCGGTGACCGGGAAGGTGTCCGCCTCCAAGCGCTCATCCACGGCGATATCGTTCATGCTAGATTCCTTTGTTCTGGCGTGAAGCATGAGCATAGCAGCCTTAATGAGCGTAAACCTATCATTGCTGTTACGCTGAAGTAACGCACGTTTTGGATAAAGTCAGCCATGAACGGCGCCGATCAATTTTTAATTGATCAAACGTGAAAAAGGGAAGGAGAGAGCAATGAAACGATTCAACGTGAAAAAAGCCCTTGCAGGCAGCTTTATCGCGCTACTGGCCATGGGCGCACTAAGTGGTTGCAATACGATGGCCGGCATGGGACAAGACGTGGAAGAGGGCGGCCAAGCCGTTCAGGATGCGGCAAGCTAAGACGACCATTCACCGTGGCTCAAGTGGTTTAACGCCACGGTGATCCCTCCAAAGTCGCGCGTTTAGTTTGATGCATCGTGTTGCTGTTGCGTCAAAAGCTCTTCTCGCTCGGCTTGCTTGCGAAGTTTCTTACGCAGCGCCGCCTTTTCAAAACGCAGCTTTTGCAGCGGCGTTTCTAAACTAAGCGGTGGCACGCGTGCTGGTTTTCCCTCCCCATCTACCGCGACCATGCTGAGATAGCAGCTATTGGTATGGCGGATGACCTTTTGACGGATATCTTCCGCCACCACTTTGACGCCGACTTCCATAGAAGAGCGCCCGACGTGGTTTACGCAGGCGAGAAATGTCACCAACTCCCCCACGTGGATGGGCTGTTTAAACAGTACTTGGTCTACCGAGAGCGTGACCACGTAGTGGCCCGAGTAGCGGCTGGCGCAGGCAAAGGCGACTTCATCGAGCTTTTTGAGAATCGCGCCGCCGTGAACCTTACCGCTGAAGTTGGCCATGTCCGGTGTCATCAGCACGGTCATGGAAAGATCGCGCTGTCCCGGCAGCGGTGCGTCTTGGGCATCGTTGGAAGAGGACATGAAAACTCCCATTGCGGTAGGTGACGATTAAAACGCCGGCCACCTTAACGGCAACGCTCACGGCTTCTGCCGTGAGCGTGACGTGCTCTCTTGAGCGTTTAGAACCACACTAAGCCTTTAGAACCACACTAAGCCTACAGAAATGATCGCACCGGTGATGAATAGCTGCACGAGGCAAAAGCCCATAATATCTTTAGCTTTTAGCCCGGCAATGGCGAGTACCGGCAGCGCCCAGAACGGCTGCAACAGGTTGGTCCAGGCATCACCCCAGGCAACCGCCATGGCGATACGCGAGACGTCCGCGCCTAGCGCTTCAGCAGCGGGCAGCATCACTGGCGCTTGCACCGCCCACTGGCCACCGCCGGAGGGCACGAACAGGTTGACGATACCGGCGCTAAGAAATGTCCAGAACGGCAGCGATGTCTCGGTGGCAAAAGATACCAACCACTCCGACATGCTGGCGGCGAGCCCTGACTGAATCATGATCGCCATGATGCCGGCGTAGAAAGGGAACTGGATGACGATGCCGGCGCCGCCTTTGACCGCTTCGTGCAAGCTGGTCAATAAGCTGCGCGGTGTGCGGTGGAGCACAATGGCTAAGAACAGGAACATAAAGTTAACCACGTTCAGGTTCAAACCACCGCCGCGTAGCAAGAAGTGATCGAGCAGGAAAATAAGTCCCGGTATCCCCACCAGCCAGGCGAGAATAACGCTGTTTTCCATGCGCTCTGCCGGGCGGGTAATGCGCGCTGGGCCTTTCTCATCGGTGGCGTCTTCTAGCTGTTCGCGTTCAACGTAGACGCTGTCTTTCTCGTCCGGCAGCATCATGCGGTTAACCAACGGCATGACGATAAACAGGCACACCACAATCGCCAGGTTAAAGAAGGCAAAAATGGTTGAGCCGGTGCCGATCACGCCGATTTGGTCCGCGGTAAAGTGACCATCGGTGGCAATGGTCAACGGAATAGAGCCCGCCAACCCCCCATGCCAGATTATAAAGCCCGAGTAGGCACTGGCGACCAGCAGGCGGTAGTCGACTTTAATCAGCTTGGCGAGCTCTTTGGCGAACAGCGCGCCCACCACCAGGCCAAAGCCCCAGTTGATCCAGCTGGCGATAAGCGAGACATATGTCACCAGCAGAATCGCCCCGCCGGGGGTGTTCGCGAAGCTGGCGATTTTTTGTAGCAGGCGCTTAACGGGGGGTGAGCTTGCCAACATAAAGCCGGTCACCAGTACCAGCAGCATCTGCATCGAGAAGGTAAGAAGGTTCCAAAATCCATCCCCCCACATCCGCATGACGGCCAGTGGCGTCTGGCGTTCAACGGCAATCGCCGCAACGGCGGCAATAATAGTGAGGAGGAGAACGAAAATATACGGGTCAGGCAAATAACGCTCGACCAGCTTAACCGCCGGCCTTGAGATCATCTTTAACATGAGAGGCTCGCTTTTATTGGTTATACGTTACGTGCACTACCAATATACGGTCTTTGAAGAGAATTTTGCAGCCTTTGCGCGTGCTTAGCGCCAACGGGTTAAACGGTAGCGGCAATAGTAGGCGATCAAAACCCCCGAGCGCACCAGGGTAAACAGCGTGAAAGCGAACCAGAGCACGTGGTTGTGGTACTCGCGGCTCAATATTTCGGTGGCGAGCCACCACGCAGGCAAGTAAGCCGCGAGGCCGATAAAAATGCTGTTACGCATTTCTTTGACGGCCGTGGTGCCGATAAACACGCCGTCAAGCAAATAGCTCCATACCGCGATAAGTGGCATAGCCACCATCCACGGCAGGTACACCGCCGCCGTGGCGCGCACTTCCGGCAGCCCCGTGAGCAGGGCGATGAGCGCGTTACCGCCAAGGGCAAACGCCAGCGATGCGGCAAGGGTCGTCCACAGCGAAAAGCGCGCCGCCGCTTTTACCGTCGCCGTAAACGCTTGCCAGTCGCGGCGGCCAAAGGCGCGCCCAATGAGCGACTCTGCGGCGTGGGCAAAGCCATCCAAGGCGTAACTCACCAGCATAATGAACTGTAACAACACCGCGTTGGCGGCCAGGATGGTGTCGCCTTGGCCCGCGCCCTGAGCGGTGAAAAACGCCATCGCGAACAGAAGCCCGAGGGTGCGCACGAACAGATTGGCGTTAACGTGAAAAATCGCGCGGTAAGCATTAAGGGAGGTAAGTTCTCGGCGCAGAAAGCGTCCTTCGAGATAGCCGAGTTGGCGTAGTACGAGCGTGGCGCCAAAGATAAGCGCTGCGTAGTCGGCTAACACGCTCGCCCAGGCGACGCCGTCGCTGGTCATTTTTAGCCCTACGACAAACCACAGGTCGAGCACAATATTGACGCTGTTGGTCAGCACCAGAATCATCAGCGTCACGCGCGAATTCTGCTGGCCGAGAAACCAGCCCAAAATGGCGTAGTTCGCCAGCACCGCCGGGGCCGAAAGAATACGGATTTCGGCGTATTCCCGCGCCAGCGGCGTCGCGGTCTCGCTGCCATCAAGAAGCCACAGGCCCAGCGAAATCAGCGGCGAGGCAAATACGATCAAGAGCACACCGATGACGGCGGCCATGATCAACGCTTGGCCGAGTAGGTTGCGCACTTCCGTATCGCTTTCACGCCCGACCGATTGGGCGGTGAGCCCGGTGGTGCCCATGCGCAAAAAGCCAAAGCCCCAGTAGAGAAAGCTAAATAGTGTCGCCCCTAAGGTGACGGAGGCCAGATAGCGCGAGTCCGGTAAGTGGCCGACCACGGCGGTATCCACCAACCCTAGTAACGGGACGGTAATGTTGGAGAGAATAATCGGCCACGCCAGCGCCCAGATGCGCAGGCGCGGTGGGGAGGCGGCCGCGGACACGAAGCGAAGTTAGCTTGTGGTGATCCGGCGGTACTTTTCCATCAGCTGGTCGTGGGTTTCAGGACGCTCCGCGTCGAGAGGAATGCAATCCACCGGGCATACTTGCTGGCACTGCGGCTCATCGTAATGGCCCACGCATTCGGTACACAGGTTGGGGTCGATCACGTAGATCTCCTCGCCGGGAGAGATTGCATCGTTGGGACATTCGGGTTCGCAGACGTCGCAGTTAATGCACTCGTCGGTAATCATTAAGGCCATGGGTATACCTCGCGTATGGCGTCGCCACTCGGCATTGCGGCAGGCAATACCCGAGTGTTTTACTCAACAATAGGCGTTTGGCTAGCTATTGTAGTGCTTGTAAAGCGCCTGCGCGACCTGTGAGTGCACCATTAGCGAAATATCGCCGCCAAGTTTGGCGATTTCGCGCACCATGGTGGAGGAAATATACGAGTTTTCTAACGCTGGCGTGAGAAACACGCTCTCAAGCTCGGGGTTTTGGGCCCGGTTCATATTGGCGAGCTGCAGTTCGTACTCAAAGTCCGACATCGCGCGAAGCCCGCGAAGAATGATATTGGCCTGCTGATCACGCATGAAAGTGGTCAAAAGCGATGAGAACCCGACGACCTCGATATTGGGCAGCTCGGCGCAAACCGCCCGGGCGAGTGTAATGCGCGTGTCGAGATCGAGTGAAGGGCGCTTACCGGGGCTTTCTGCGACGGCCACCACAACCTTATCGAACATACGTGCGCCGCGCTCGATTAGGTCAAAGTGGCCGTTGGTAATGGGGTCAAAGGTGCCAGGGTACACGGCGATATTCATCACGCTTCCTCGTCATCCGGTGTCTCATCGTTCAGGCGGCCGAAAGGGTTGTCGGCGCTTAGCGAGACGGCTTTATCGTAGCCGGGGATATGAATCCGGTCGGCGTGAATCTCAAGCTCGGGGCCTTCCAGTACCTGCTCGCCGAATTGATAGCGTGGTTGATAGTGCCCGCGATCAGCTTGCTCAAGGTAGGCATTGGCGGCCTCGCGCACGCCGTCGCGGCGTTTTTTCCATTCGGTGATAGCGCGTGCGCCATGGCGTTGAGTCAGTAGTCGTTCGGTAACCTCCGGCGAGAGCACTACGCCGGTCGCGTTATTGCCGCCAAAGCCCTTGGCGTTAATGAAAGCGGCATCGGCGTGAAATGCTTGCGCGGGCTGTGAAAAGCGTAGGCGGCTGGCATAGACGTCATCGGCAACGGCATCCAGCGTTGGAATGCCCGGTAGCATGCCGTGAGCGAAGCTTCCCAGCGCGCTCATGAGCTGATCCCCCGCCGACGAGCCCTGCGAGTGGCCGATAAACGCTTTAACCGCCACGACCGGCCAATCTGAAATCCCATTGGCGCGAGCAATTTCATCGAATACGTGGGATTCGGTGACGCGGTTTTTTGGCGTGCTGGTGCCGTGGGCGTGGAGGAAAGTCCGCTTTTGCAGCGCGCGCTCACCGAGCAGGCTGCGCGCAAGCGACGCGGCTTTGCCCAGGGTAATGTAGTTGCCGATGCCGGGCGCGGAGATGGAGCGTTTGAAACCGTCGGCATTGACGAATACCTCTGGCACCGCGCCGAGGATATCCGCGCCGGTTTCCAGCGCCAGCGCATCGTCCATCAGCATCACAAACTGGCTTGACTCGGCCATGGTAAAGCCGCAGTTGCGCGCAAACGGGCGGCAGGCGCGCTGGTAGTCAGCGTCGGTTAGCATTTCCAGCGCGTCTAACGCTTTCAAACCCGCGTCATCGGCAAGCGCGCCCATGGCGCGAAAGCCTTCGATGATTTCCGGCGTGATCGGCGCATCCGAGGTGCCGACCATCACCACCCGGCAGCGCCCGGCGCGAATGTCGTCAATGCCTAAGCGCAGGTTATACAGAAAGCTGGCGCAGGCGCCGAGCGCAGCGCCGGTGCCGCCTACGCTACCAAGCACATAGGCGTTCAAAAAATCAGCCGGCATCTGCGCGTAGCCAAGCGGCATTTGTTTGGACGTCGCGCGCTGCCCGCTGACCAAGCTTTTGATCAGCCCGCCCCAGCCTTGATCATCTAGCTGCCCGATGGAATTGCCGGCATACACGGCAATCTGGTCTGGATCGAGCTGCTGGCGCAGGGTTTCCCAGGTGAAACCGCTCGCTCCGATACAGTCGCTGGCGCTAAAAATCGCCATGGAAAGCCCGCGCGGATGGTGAACGCTGCGGTACAGTGCGGCCGGGTCAAACCCACTGGGCAGCTGGGCTGCGGTCGAGACTTTGGGTGTCTGGGCGTCGGGGAGCAGCACGTTGAAGTCACCCGCGGGCACGCTGACTTCCACCTGGCGCGCGTCGAGTTCGCGCACTTCCCAGTGATCGGGAATGTGCTCCGGGAGCTGGCGACGGCGCAGCTGAAAACGCAGCGGCTCGCTTAGGCCAAGCGAGGCTTGGCGGTTGGCGGGCAGCCCCGGTGGGTTAAAGCGCGGGTCTTCATTGCGGCGCACCAATGTGTGTTTGAGCACCGTCTCACGCAGCGCCTCAAAGGACGGCAGGGCGTCGTCGTTGAGGCGCATGAGTGCGGCCAGGCTCTCTAAAGTCTGACGTTGCTGATCGGTAGAGAGTGCATCAAGCACGGTGCGGCGAAAGGCCTGATGGCCCGAGGTTCTGCCGGCGGGATTGATGCCGCCCATGCCGACAATCACCGGTAAGTGTGACAAGCCGGGTTCCTCGTGGTGCGGTGGTGGTCAAAATCGTTTTATCGGCACGCGGTCACGGTAATGTGATTGTCACGTGCGCTTCATCATTTTCTGGAGTGTGATCATAGCACCAGGCGTGCAACGCCGTCATGCTACAAGCACACGAGCCTGATAGAATCTGTGTCTTTTGGACTAATGATGGGTGAAAAACGCCATGCAGACGCGATCACGCGCGGTGGAATCGAATCAGCCGGGGCCACACCCAGACGTATCGCGCCGGGTGGCGCGCGCGCTTGCGCACCCATTGCAAAAGCCCATCGCCGCGCACACGCAAACCGCGTTTGAAACGGCCGAGGCTTGGCTAAGCGAGCGGCGCGCCCCGCTTATTTTGGATGCCGGCTGCGGGGTAGGGCTCTCCACGCGGCGCTTGGCGACCACCTTCCCTGACCATGCGGTGATCGGGGTTGATCGCAGCGAAGATCGCCTGGGGCGTGAACACGGCGCTCCGCCGGATAACGCCCTTCTGGTGCGCGCCGATTTGGTCGATTTCTGGCGCTTGGCACAACATGCAGGCTGGTCGCCGGCGCGCCACTATTTGCTCTACCCCAACCCATACCCCAAGGCGGCGCATTTGAATCGTCGCTGGCACGGGCACCCGGTCTTTCCCACGCTGCTGGCGCTTGGTGGGCGGCTGGAGCTGCGTTCGAACTGGAAAATTTACGTCGAGGAGTTTGCCCAGGCCGTGGCGCAAGCCACGAATAAGTCGCCGGACGTTGCGACATATTCCCCCAGCGGCGACTATTTAACCCCGTTTGAAGCGAAGTATGACCATAGCGGCCAGGCTCTCTGGCGTCTCACCGTGAATCTGGAGCGTGTATGACTTTTGTCTATTTAGTGCTCGCGATTGTGGCCGAAGTGGTGGCCACCAGCGCGCTTAAAGCCTCGATGGGCTTTACCCGCCCGCTGCCGAGTATCGTGGTGGTAGTGGGCTACGGCGTGGCGTTTTACTTGTTAAGCTTGGTACTGCGCACGCTGCCGGTCGGCTTGACCTACGCGATTTGGGCGGGCCTGGGCATTGTACTGGTCACGCTAGTGGGCATTGTGGCGTTCGGTGAGCGGCCCGATTGGCCCGGCGTGCTGGGCATCGGGTTCATTGTGATCGGCGTGATATTGCTACAAGTATTTTCCAAAATGAGCGTGCATTAAAGATGCGAATTGTGACGAAAACGTTATTGAAAAGGCGACCCAGGTTTATCGTTGGTACGCTAGTGGCGACGGCGTTTACGCTGTTGTCGAGCTCCGCGGTGATGGCGGATTTTTCGCGTTTGGCCGAACTGCAAGAAAGTGGCTTTGCAATTAGCGCAGAGGCGCGCTTGCTGAACGCCCCCGAGGTGACGCTGGCGAGCATCAATCCCAATGCCGAGCGCTCGCCCGCTTCGGTGACCAAAGCGTACCTGGCAGCTGCGGCGCTTAACCGCTTTGGCCCACAGCATCGCTTTACCACGCAATTGGTTAGCGCCGGCGAGATCGATGCCAACGGCGTGTTGCAAGGTGATTTGGTGTTTGACGGCGGCGGTGACCCCGGGCTTACCAGCGAGAACTTATGGCGCTTGGTACAAAGGCTGCAGCAGGCCGGGGTGCGTGACGTCGCGGGCGGTTTGGTGGTGAGTCAGTGGCGCTTTGGCCCGGTCGAGTGCATCACGACCGACCGCTGCGATGCACTATCACGGGTGGCGAATAGCTACAGCGCGCCGCTTTCATCGGCCGGGGTGAACTTTGGCAGCTGGTGCGTCAACGTCGCACCGGCACGTATGCCGGAGGAACCGGCGCGTATTACCCACTGCGATGGCCCCTCGTCGCTGACGCGGGTGGATAATCGCGTTACGACCCGCCCCGATAACAGCGGTACCAAACTCAACGCCGAGCGCATTACCGACGAACGCGGCGATATCATGCGCATCAGCGGGCAGATGTCCACCAACGCCTGGCCGCGCGATGTTTACCGGGCGGCAAGCGACAGTGCCGCGCAAACCGCGCAAACGCTTCACGCCATGCTTACGCGGGCGGGCATTGTGATGGGGAGCGAGCCTCGGGTGACCGCCGAGCCACCGCCCCAAGGCGCAAGCCGGCTGGCGGAGGTCGATAGCAAGCCGCTGCAGGAGATTTTGCTGCGGGTAATGCACTATTCCAACAACTACATGGCCGATGTATTGGCCCTCAACCTGGTTGAGACGCCGGGCGCGCAGCTGCGCCAGGCCGGTGAGGCGTTGGAAACGTATGCGACTAGCCTGCCGGGGCACGGCCCGGTCACGCTAGAAAGCGGCAGCGGCTTGACCACCGGTAACCGCACCAGCGCCCACAGTATCAACGTGATGCTGGAATCGATGTTTCACCAAGCGTCGTTATTCCCAAGCTTTGTGGCCACGTTTCAATCCCCCGCCAACGGGGTCATGCGCTTTATTCGCCGCGGCCCTGATGCTTTCCAAAATAACGTGATGATAAAAACCGGTACGCTCAATCAGCCGTTTGCGGTGCGCGCTGCAGCGGGCTATTTCCGTACCGTTAACGGGCG
This sequence comes from Pseudomonadota bacterium, assembly GCA_051746485.1. Classification (GTDB taxonomy): domain Bacteria; phylum Pseudomonadota; class Gammaproteobacteria; order Pseudomonadales; family Halomonadaceae; genus Vreelandella. Next base: position 94,181 of record JBNJFC010000001.1, on the reverse strand, counting down.
TTGGGGGGTGTTCAGTGTGTTGGTAAACGGTGATTCGAGCACGCCATACCTTAACTGGACCAAAGTGCTAGAGCCGCTGGCGCAAGATTTGGATGAAATGATACGGGCCCATTAACCGCCAAAGTGGGCTTGCTACGTGAGGACGCACGATGAAACCTGGCCATACAGGCTTAAAGCACTTAAAGCACTCCACGCGCTACTCGCTAAAAGGATTAAACGCTGCGTTTCGCCACGAAGCCGCGTTTCGTCAGGAAGTTGGCATCACGCTCGTTCTGCTGCCGTTTGCCTGGTGGATCGGCGAGGGGCCGCTCGCCTGGTTAATGCTAGTCGGCAGCTGCGTGCTGGTGTTGATTACCGAGCTTTTAAATAGCGCGATCGAAAGCGTGGTTGATCGCATTGGCTCGGAACACCACGAGCTCTCCGGCCGAGCCAAGGATATTGGCTCGGCCGCGGTCATGCTCGCGCTGATTCTCGCTGGGCTGACCTGGGGCCTGCTAGGCTGGCAAAAGTTCTTGGGATAAGCACTGGGGATAAGCACTGGGTATCAGTGCTTGGGATAAAGACCACCAACGACCAATGAGGGCGCTATGGAACTCAATGACGACGTGTTACCGCTGGATTTTCTGCCCGCGCCTCTGATGGCGCCAGCGCAACAGGCCCGCGAGCGCTTAAATGAAACGCTGGCGCAGGCGGATAACATCGCGTCCATGAGCGACCAAGAACCGCCTTCGGAAAGCTGGGAAGCCCTCAGCGCGTCGCGACGTGAGGCGCTTGCCAAGGTCATCACGATTTCCACTTTTGCGCTGGATGTCCTGGTGCGCACGCCGACGTTAATCGCCGAGCTCGATGCCGCCGGTGAGCTGGATGCGACCCCAAGCCGCGAGGCGCAGGAGGCGTGGCTGGCCGAGCGGTTAGACGGTGTCGAAGATGAAGCCACCATGCACCAGGCGATTCGCCGCTTTCGCCGCTCCCGCATGCTCGGCATTGTCTGGCGCGACCTTAATCGCCCCGAAGGCTACGCGATGTGGGACACCGCCGCGGCGGTGTCGGTCCTTGCCGAAGTGTGTTTGGCAGGCGCACTTGCTTGGTTAGAGGCGTTCTTGCAGCCGCGCTGGGGGCTGCCTGCGCTGCGCCGCGATGAGAGCGATCAGCGCTTGGTCGTGCTGGGGATGGGTAAGCTCGGCGCCGGGGAGCTTAACCTCTCCTCGGATATCGATCTGATTTTCGCCTTCCCGGAAAACGGCGATACCGCGGGGGGGCGCAAGTCGCTTGAGCACCAGGAGTACTTTACCAAGCTAGGGCAAAAGCTGATTGGGGCGTTGGACGCGGTGACCGCCGACGGTTTTGCCTTTCGCGTGGATATGCGCCTGCGCCCGCTAGGCGACGGCGGCCCGCTAGTGGGCAGTTTCTCGGCGCTTTCGGCTTACTATCAAGACCAAGGCCGCGAGTGGGAGCGCTATGCCATGCTCAAAGCGCGCCCCGTCGCGGGGGATCTTGACGCGGGCTTTGAACTGCTCGCCAGTTTGCGCCCCTTTGTGTACCGCAAGTACCTTGATTTTGGGGCCATCGAGTCGCTGCGCGAGCTAAAAGCGATGATCAATCGCGAAGTGAAGCGCAAGGGTATGGAGAGCAATATCAAGCTCGGCCCGGGCGGTATTCGCGAGGTCGAATTCGTGGTGCAGGCGTTTCAGTTGATCCGAGGTGGCCGCGATACCGAGCTGCAGGTCACCTCGCTGCGCACCGCGCTCAAACGTCTGCCGGAGCTGGGGCTGTTGCCGGAAGAGGTGGTGGATGAACTCATCCCTGATTACGCCTTTCTGCGCGATGTCGAGCACGCGCTGCAGGCGCTGGAAGACCGCCAGACGCAGCGCCTGCCGGATGATGATCTTAACCGTGAGCGCGTGGCCTTGGCGCTCGATATGGAAGATTGGCCCGCGGTCATGGCGAAATTGGACGAGGTACGCGAGCGGGTGCGCCGTCACTTCGATGCGGTGATTGCCGACCCGGAAGATGACGTTGAAGAGGCCAGCGACAGCGAGGCGGGCCTTGAACAGTGGCGTTTAATCTGGCGCGGGGAGTTAGACCAGGACGAAGCCGAAAACGATTTGGCTGAAGCCGGTTTCGTTGAGCCGGACAAGGCGCTCAAGCGCCTTAGCGGGCTTTATCACTCGCGCGCGGTACAAAGTATGCAGCGGATCGGTTATGAGCGCTTGGATGCACTGATGCCGCTGTTGCTCGACGCGCTGGCGCAAAGCGAGGCACCCGACACCGCGCTACCCCGAGTGCAGCCGTTGATTGAAGCGGTGCTGCGGCGCACTGCGTACTTGGCGCTGTTGCGTGAAAATCCGCAGGCGCTCGAGCATCTAATGCACCTGTGTTCGGCAAGCCCTTGGATTGCCGAACAGCTCGCGCGCTACCCGATTCTGCTTGACGAGCTGTTGACGCCGGAATCACTCTACACTCCGGCGGATAAAGACCGGCTTGCCGATGAGCTGCGTCAAGCGTTAAACCGCCTTCCCGAAGACGACGAAGAGGCGCAGCTAGAAGCGCTGCGGGTGTTTAAACACGCCCAGACGTTACACGTCGCCGCCTCCGATATCGCCGGCACACGGCATCTGATGAAAGTAAGCGATTACTTAACCTACATCGCCGAGGTGATACTCGACGCCGTCATCGCCATGGCGTGGAAGCACTTAACGCGTAAGCATGGCACGCCGCCCGGGATGAGTCGCGATACGGCCGCGTTTCTGATTGTCGGCTACGGCAAACTCGGCGGTATCGAGCTTGGCTACAGCTCCGATCTGGATCTGGTCTTCCTCCATGACAGCGACGGTAAAGGTGCCACCGATGGCCCACGGCCGCTGGATACACCGGTGTTTTTCACCCGCCTCGGCCAGCGCATTATTCACCTATTAACGGCTGTGACGCCTGCTGGCTCGCTTTATGAGGTCGACATGCGCCTGCGCCCCTCGGGCAACGCCGGCCTTTTGGTCACCTCGATCAATGCCTTTGCCGACTATCAACGCGAAAATGCCTGGACCTGGGAGCATCAGGCGCTGGTGCGTGCCCGTGTGGTGGCGGGTAACGAGGCGCTCGCGGAGAAGTTCAACGCTGTGCGCGGAGAGATTTTGGCGCAGCCCCGTGATAGAGAGTCGCTGCGCGCGGATGTGGTCAAAATGCGCGATAAAATGCGCGACCATCTGGCGAGCAAGCAAACCGGTACCTTCAACCTCAAGCACGATGCGGGTGGCATGGTGGATATCGAGTTTCTGTGCCAGTACGCAGTGCTTTCGCTGGCCTATGAAACGCCGGATCTGCTCACCTATAGCGACAATATCCGTATTCTGGAAACCCTGGCAGCGAGTGGCCACGTGCCGGAAGACGAAGCCGAGCGCCTGCGCGACGCGTACTTGGCGTATCGCAGCACCACCCACCGCGCTGCTTTGACCGGTGATAAAGCGAGCGTAGACGAAGGCGCTTTTCAGGCCGAGCGCGATACCGTGAAAGCGCTTTGGGAGCGCTTTTTGGGGGCCGAGGCGTAAATGATCGGGCAGATTCTCGCCACGCTCTTACCGGTGTTTTTGATTGCCGGCTGTGGCGCGGCCTATGGGCGCTTTCGCACGCCAGATATTAGAAGCCTCAATACGCTCAACATGGAGCTGTTCGTTCCGCTTTTGGTGTTTGCGGTGCTTGCCGACCGCCAGGCGCCGCTGGCCGACTACGCTTGGCTGGCACTCGCGGCCGCATTGGTGGTGCTCGGGTCGGGGCTGGTACTTTGGCCGCTCGCCAAGTGGCTCAAGCTCGACGTGAAGGTTTTTTTGCCGCCGATGATGTTCAATAACTCCGGCAACATGGGGGTGCCGCTTCTGGTGCTGGCGTTTGGCGAACAGGCGCTGCCGGCGGCGGTGGTGGTGTTCATCGTCGAGATGCTACTGCACTTCTCGGTGGGGCTTTATATGCTCGACCCGCGCACCTCGCTTTGGCGCTTACTGCGCATGCCGATTGTGTTCGCAAGCCTTGCCGGGCTTGCGGTGAATCTGGGCGGGGTGCCGCTGCCGGGGTGGCTTTTAGAAGCGATGAATACGCTGGGCGGGGTGTGTATCCCGTTGATGCTGTTCGCGCTCGGCGTGCGGCTATTGGAAATTGACTTCAGCGATTGGCGCACCGGGTTGCTCGGCGCGCTTTTGTGCCCGCTATCAGGTCTCGTGATTGCGCTGCCGCTGATGGTTTTGCTGCCGTTGAATCCGCTGCAGCTGGCGGTGCTGCTGGTGTTTGCCGCGCTGCCGCCAGCGGTGCTCAATTATCTTGTCGCTGAACAGTACCAGCTAGCCCCGCAAAAAGTTGCCTCACTGGTGCTGATCGGCAACCTGGGGAGCTTGGTGGTCATGCCGCTGACGCTTGCCGCGGCCTTTGCGTGGCTCGTCCCGCCAGCGTAGCTGATATATCAGGCGCGCCGGTCTTTGTCTTTGACCTCATAATGACCTTCTAGCACATCCTGCCGTTGGCGCGGTTCGCGGTAGGCGTTCCCGCCGCCAATATCCTGCGCTTGGTTGGCCCGCATCGCCTCCATGCGTTTTTTCATTTTGTGGCGCACAAATGGCATCATCGCCCAGCCCACCAGTAAAAACATCAGCCCCAGTACCAAGCCGATGATCAACAGCGCGCCAAACGCCAGCCAGGTGAAAAACAACTTGATGGTGCCCATTAAGCCATCGGGGCGCGTTTGTGCAGCCCGGGCGCGCCACTGGTGGGCGGCCTGCCAAGCAGCGTTACGTTGATCGTGGTTTGGGTGTGGCATGTAAGCCTCCAAAGAGTCGTGTTAGCTAGCCGATTGGAACACACTTATCTTGCCAAGTTCACTGCTGTCCGCCGAGTCCATTGTTGTTCCTGAATTTAGAGTTGTCAGCACCGTATGGTGGCGGTTACCGACTCGGGTGAAGCGGTAGGGCACAACGAATCGCATATTACCGGTGCAGGACACAAAGGAAGTTGATAGCATCGAAGCGTGTAAATTCCGATGAAGACTGTGATGAAAGATTGTCTTGGTGCGCGAGCCGCGACGCTAACGCGCACCTTCAGGGGGAGCGGCGCATGGAGGCCATCGTCTGATGAAGGGGCAGAACCGCCACGGCGCCACGCGGCGCAACAAAGATGCCGCGTTTGACCGCTGGCTGAACCTTGCGGTGAGTGTGGCGGTCACCACGGCGATATTGGTGGGGTTAGCCGCCGTACTCGCCCACTGGCTTTTATAGCCTCCAACGACTGAGTCTTACTATGCTCACCGCTGCCGCTGATTCCCGCTGCTACGCTTCTCGCCGTGAAATATTCGGCTGGGCGATGTTCGATTTCGCCAATCAAGCTTATACGCTGCTGATTATTACCGTCGTGTTTGGTGAGCTTTTCACCACGGTCATCGTGGGTGATAGAGGAGACGGCTACCGGCTGGCGAACTTTCTGTGGAGCATGGCGCTTGCCGCCAGTTATTTGTTAGTGGTGATAACCGCTCCGCTTTTGGGCGCCGTGATGGATTATCGCGCACAAAAAAAGCGGTTTTTGTTTTTAAGCTACGTCGCCACCATCGTCACCACCGCGCTTTTGTACTTTGTTGCGCCAGGCTATATATGGCTGGGTGTTGTGCTTATTATCCTCTCCAATTACGCCTACTCAATGGGCGAATCCTTTATAGCCGCCTTTTTGCCCGAGCTCGGGCCGCCTAGCGCGCTAGGTAAAATTTCCGGGTTTGGGTGGGCGCTTGGCTATATCGGCGGCCTTTTTGCCGCGGGGTTTACGCTAGTCGTGCTGGGTGAGGCGACGGCGGATAACTTTGAGCGCATCCGCTGGGTGGGGCCGTTTGCTGCGGGGTTTTTCCTGGTCGCGGCGATACCCACGTTTTTGTTGCTGAAAGAGCGAGGTCAGCCGCAGCCGGTGGCGGCATCTTATCGCCACATCGCCCGCCTGCGCGTCGCGGCCACGTTGCACGACTTACGCTACTTTAAAGACCTGAGCGTGTTCTTGGTGTCATTGCTTTTCTCGATGGCTGGGGTCTACATCATTATTGCCTTTGCGTTTATTTATGGCGCGCAGGTGATCGGCTGGGATGAGAGTGTGCGCAATATTATGTTTATTATCGTCCAAGTCACGGCGGCGGCGGGCGCGTTGGCATTCGGCTGGGTGCAAGATCGCCTCGGGGCAAAAGTGACGTATCTCATCACGTTGGCACTTTGGGTCTTGGCGATTGTCTTTATCTGGGCGACACCGGGTATCACCGAGACAGCGAATCGGCACTTTGGCTGGCAGTGGCAGTCACAATATGTGTTCCTGGTGGTGGGCTGTCTGGCGGGGCTGAGTTTGGGCTCCAGCCAATCGGCAAGTCGCACGCTGGTGGGGCTTTTTGCGCCGCTTTCCAAAACGGCCGAATTTTTCGGCTTTTGGGGCTTAGCCAATAAGCTGGCGGGGGTGCTGGGCATTGTGTTGCTTGGCACGCTGCAAACGCTGGTGGGGTTGCAGGCATCGATTTTACTCTGCGCGGTACTGTTTATTACGGCTATGCTGCTGTGTATACGGGTGAACGAGCCCCGTGGGCGAGCCGCCGCCGAGCAGTGGCAGGCGTCTTAAAGGACGCGGGAGGTGTCGTATGACCCAACGCAACGGCTCCAACCGCCATCGCGGCAGCGGCCTTGTGATGATGTTGCTGTTTTGGGTGCTGCTGATGGCGGTGGGCACATGGTGGCTACACGGTGGGTTAGAAGCGACGCTACGACCCAACGCTCACATCGCTCAAAGCGATATTGATGGCGAACCGCTAACGCTTAAGCGTAACCGTGCGGGGCACTTTCAAGCGCCGGGGTCTATCAACGGCGAGCCAGTGACGTTTTTACTCGATACCGGTGCGACGTATGTCGCCGTGCCGCAAAGCATGGCCGACAGGCTGGGTTTAGAGCTTGGTCGTAGCGCTTGGTTTAACACCGCTAACGGGCGTGTGGAAGGCAACATAACGCAACTCGATGAGGTGCGTTTGGGCGGCATTCGAATTGAAAATGTACAAGGCTCGATTGGCCCCGGCATGGAACGCGATACCGTGCTTTTGGGCATGAGTTTTCTCAACTTGCTCTCCATAGAGATGTCACAAGGGGAAATGGTGCTGAGTTTGCCGGAAGAATGCGCGGGCCAGTCTTGTTAAGCGGTCGATCTTGTTAAGTGATGGTGCCTGTGCTTAGCTTTAACATTATTAATGACATACGGTTAAATTTGGCTTGACGGTTTAAGGAGTTTTTATGGGAATTGAAGTTGGGGGGCTGTTAGGGCTCATTTGGCTCATTATCGTGATTTGGGCGATTGTCAAAGTAGCGAAAAGCTCAGCCGGTGGGATTTCCAAACTGCTGTGGATTTTGGTGCTGCTATTTTTCCCCTTTATCGGTTTGCTGATCTGGCTGTTGCTCGGGCCAAAAGGGTAGCCACCAACATTCAGCAAACTGTATTCAAGTCATGAAGGCAAGTCGTAAGATTTGCCTGTTAGCTCGTTCGACCTTCATACGCAGGCGAAGCTGCTTTAATAAGGTATTCTGACGAATTACATCACCACCCGTCTCAGTTCAGGGAAGCGGGAAAAGCGCGTACTAAAGCGGAGTAACGAAGACGCATGGTCGACCATTTAGAAAAACAGTTTGAAGCGCTTGGAGCCCAAGAGCCCACGGTGCCTGATTATCCCGATCAGGATCACATTTTGATTATTGAAGATGACCAGCGCCTGGCTGAACTCACGCGTGACTACTTGGAAGCCAACGGTTTTCAGGTCACGTTAGAGGCTGACGGTTCTAAAGGGGTTGATCGTATCTTAACCCTCCAGCCTGACTTGGTGATCCTGGATTTGATGCTGCCCGGCGAAGACGGTTTGGCGATCTGCCGTCGCGTCCGGCCCAATTTTGCCGGTCCGATCATGATGATGACTGCGCGCACCGATGATTTAGATCAAGTGCTGGGGCTAGAAATGGGGGCGGACGATTACGTGCCAAAACCGGTGCAGCCGCGGGTGCTGCTGGCGCGTATGCGGGCGCTTTTGCGCCGTGCGGATGGCCCAGCCCCCAGCGGGGAAATGCGCTTAAAGTTTGAAAACTTAGACATCGATAACGCGACCCGTGAGGCGTGGTTATCCGGTGAACGTATTGATCTGACCAGCGCAGAGTTCGATCTTTTGTGGCTATTGGCCAGCAATGCTGGCCGTGTGCTCACTCGGGAGGAAATTTTTAGCGATTTGCGTGGCATTAAGTACGACGGCCAAGACCGCTCTATTGATGTGCGGGTTTCGCGGATTCGACCCAAAATTGGCGACGATCCCAACCAGCCACATCGGATTAAAACCGTGCGCAGTAGGGGCTATTTATTTGTTAAAGACGGTTAAATATTTGTTAAATAAAACTAAGTTCGCCTTGAGTGAGGCATGAACGCGATGCGCTGGGTGCTAAACCATAGCTCTTTTTTGCGTTTTTATCTGCTTCTCGGCGTGGCGCTATTGGTGCTTTTTGTGATGGCACTCGGCGGGCGGATGCTGATTGAGAAAATACGCCACGAGGCGTATTACGAGCAGCTCGTCTCGCTGCCTATGTCGTTGCTAGTCGCGGAACTTTCGCCACTCCCTCCTGGGCAGCGCGACAAACGCATGGCGACCTTGGCCGAGCGTTTTGGCATATCGCTAACGCTAATACCGCTGGCTGAGGCGGACCTGAGTTACTTTGAGCGTGCCCGCCTTGAGCGGGGCAAGGTGCTGGTGGAAAAATCGCCTTGGCGAGTGCGCAAACGCCTTGATGACTCCCCATGGCTGATCCACGCAAGTGTTGACGAATGGCGTGATCAGCAGTGGCACGCCAGTCTTGCCTTGGCCGCCGAGCAGCTTGCAGCGATGCCTGCTTCCGAACGCAAGACGCAGCTTGACGCTTTGGATAGTGGCAGTTGGCCGCTGCACCTGCGGAATTCTTCTCCTGATGAGCTGACGGCGACGCAGCGTGCTCAGCTCACGCAAGGACACATCGTGACTCGCCTAAGCGGTGAAGAGTTTAACCTGAGCCTACTGACCGCACTGCCTCGCACCGGCGAAGGGACTTCGCAATGGCTAGAAGCCGGGCCGATGCGGCGCAGCGACTTGCTGCCGCTTAACTTGCACCTGCCGCTGCTGATCGGGGTGATGGTGGTGCTGACGCTGGTGATCTACTTGATTATGCGCAGCATCGAAGCGCGCATGGCTCGGCTTGAACTCGCGGCGACACGGATCGCCAGTGGGCGCTTGGAAACCCGCGTCAAGGTAGAAAGCGGTGACTTTTTGGGCCGTGTGGGCATGGCCTTTAACGGCATGGCCAGCCAAGTGCAGTCGCTGCTTCGCGGCCAGCAAGAGATGATCCGCGCGGTATCGCACGAGCTGCGCACGCCGGTGGCACGGATTCGCTTTGCCGTGCAAATGGTCGAGGACATGACCGAGCAACCTGCTATTCGCCGGCAACTGCAAGGCATTGACGCCGATATTGCCGAGCTCGATACGCTGGTAGATGAGATTCTCACCTATGCGCGCTTGGGCGGCGAAACCATCAATGGCGCAGAAATGGAAATGTCGCTCGTTGATTGCCGCGCGATGGCCGAGCGGGTGATCGATTCGCTGTCGCCGCTGCATGAGGGCCTAACGCTAACGCTTGTGTCCGGCCCCGACATTGAGCTTCTCGCCGAGCCGCGTTATTTACAGCGCGCGCTGCAAAACTTGGTCAGCAACGCCTGCCGTTACGGTCACTCCCAGGTGGAAGTGCGCCTGTGGGATGAGCCGAACTTGGTGCGTATTGACGTCGAAGACGATGGCCCCGGCGTGCCCGTGGCGTCGCGCGGTGATATTTTTAAGCCCTTCTCCCGTTTGGACGATAGCCGCACGCGCAGCTCCGGCGGCTATGGGCTTGGGCTTTCAATCGTGCATAAAATTATGTCAGGCCACGGCGGTAGCGTGACCGTGGATATCAGTCCGACGCTTGGCGGTGCGCGCTTTACTCTGCTGATTCCGCGTCGCGAGTCGCTGGCTTAATGCCTGAGAGCACCGCAAACGAGGTCTCGCGTGCGGTGCGTAAAAAGTCCTGCATCCAGGGTGCCTCTAGGCTATCTTCTCTAATAGCGGCGTACAGTGTGCTCCACACGCCGTCCTCCCCAAGTTTTACCGCGCTCACGTAGGCGCGCTCTAAATATTCGGTTAACGCCCAGTTAGGCAACGCACACACGCCGCGGCCGCTCGCCACCAACTGCATCATCATAATGGTGAGCTCGGCGGTGCGGATCTCTTTCGGTCGCACATTGGCTGGGTTTAAAAAGTGGGTAAACACATCCAGCCGTGATTGCTCTACCGGGTAAGTGATAAGGGTTTCCCCTGCGAGTTCTTGCGGGGTGACGGCGCCTTTTTTTGCAAAGGGGTGCTGGCGGGAAACCGCCAAAAGCCCCTCGTAGCAAAATAGCGGTGCGTAGTGCACCCCTTCAAGTGGCTGCGGGTCAGCGGTGATAACCAAGTCAAGTTGTTCGCGGGCAAGCGCCGGGAGCGGGTCGAAGTGATGGCCGCTGGGAATATCGATTTCCACTTCCGGCCAGTGATCGCGAAAGTAATCCACCGTTGGCATCAGCCACTGAAAGCAGCTATGGCATTCGATGGCCATATGTAAACGCCCCTGCTCGCTGCCGGTGAGCCTGGCAATATCGCGCTCAGCGCGGCGCACTTCCGGGAGTACGTGGTCGGCGAGCGTGAGCAGGCGCAAGCCGGCGCGGGTGAACTCGACCGGGCGGGTTTTGCGCACAAAAAGCGGGCTCTCTACCCGGCTTTCCAGGTCTTTTAGCTGGTGCGATAGCGCCGACTGCGTAAGGTGGACGCGCTCAGCGGCTTCCACTAGCGAGCCGGTTTCGCGCAGCGCAAGTAGGGTGCGGAGGTGGCGAAGCTCAATCATGGTGATGTTATTTCATGTTGGGTATTAAAAATATTAGTTTGATTCACTTATAGCCTAGGCTCAAACTGTGTGAAATCATTCACGTTAACGAGCAATTATCATGACAGTTTCTCATATTCTTGGCTATCCGCGTATCGGCGCTCAGCGCGAATTAAAAAAAGCCACCGAGGCTTATTGGGCCGGTGAGCTATCCCGCGAGTCGTTAGAAACCCAAGGGCAAACGCTACGTCAAGCGCATTGGCAAGCGCAGTTTGATGCCGGTCTCGACTATGTCAGCGTCGGCGATTTCGCCTTTTATGATCAGGTGTTAAACGTCTCTGTTTTGTTAGGGGCCGTACCCGAGCGGTTTAATGCCAGCGATGAGATCGCGCGTGGCGATATTGACCTCGACACCGCGTTTCGTATGGCCCGCGGACGGGCGCCGAGCGGTGAGCCCGCCGCGGCGTGCGAAATGACCAAGTATTTCGATACCAATTATCATTACCTAGTCCCTGAGCTACATCAGCGGCAGCGTTTCGCGCTGGCTTGTGAACGTCTTTTTGAGGAAGTCGGTGAAGCGCAAAAAGCGGGTTTTACGCCGAAAGTTACGCTTACCGGCCCGTTGACTTGGCTGTGGCTGGGGAAGACGAAAGGGGACGCGTTTGATCGTCTGACACTTTTGGAAGGCGTGTTGGACGTTTACGTGGAAGTGCTAAATCGCCTGGCAAAGCAAGGCGTTGAGTGGGTACAACTGGATGAGCCCGCGCTGGTACAGGATCTTCCCCTCGCCTGGCAGCAGGCGTATGAGCGTGCCTACCATCGCTTGCAGGCCGCGCCAGTGAAGCTGATGGTAGCGAGCTACTTTGGTGGCCTCGGCGATAATCTATCGGTTGCCACTCGGCTGCCGGTGGCGGGATTGCATGTGGACGCCGTGCGCGCGCCGGAACAGCTTGAGCATGTGATCGACCGGTTAAGCCCGCACCAGGTGCTCTCGGTCGGGATTATCGATGGGCGTAACGTCTGGCGCGCGGATCTGGCTGTGCTGCATGAGCGCTTGATGCCGTTGAAAGTGCGCTTGGGCAACCGCCTGTGGCTGGCGCCAAGCTGCTCGCTTTTGCACGTGCCGGTGGATCTACAAGCCGAGACCGAACTGGATGAAGAATTGAAAAGCTGGCTTGCGTTTGCACGCCAAAAGCTCAATGAAGTGGTAACCCTGACGCGGCTTCTCGACCACCGTGCCACGGACGAAGACGAAGCGCGCTTGGCCGCTGCCACGCAGGTCTTGGATGCACGTCGGGCTTCAACACGCATTCATCGTGGCGTGGTGAAAGAACGCCTAGCGCAGGTTAGTCCGTCGGATAGTCTGCGCCTTTCTCCCTATACCAAACGCGCGGTGGCGCAGCGGCGTAAACTGGCGCTGCCACTTTTTCCTACCACCACGATTGGGTCGTTTCCGCAGACAAACGCGATACGCGCAACGCGCCGAGCGTATAAAAACGCCGAGCTCAACGTCGATACGTACGAAGCCAAAATGCGTGAAGAAATCGCCTACGCGGTGGCCCGCCAAGAAGCGTTGGATATTGATGTGCTAGTTCACGGCGAAGCCGAGCGTAACGACATGGTGGAGTACTTTGGCGAGCAGCTCGATGGCTTTGCCTTTACTCGCTTTGGCTGGGTGCAAAGTTACGGCTCGCGCTGCGTGAAACCGCCGATTATCGTCGGCGATGTCTCGCGTCCCACGCCGATGACGGTGCGCTGGAGTGAGTATGCGCAATCGCTTACCGATAAACCTTTGAAAGGCATGCTGACCGGACCGGTGACGATTTTGCAGTGGTCGTTTGTGCGCGACGACCAACCGCGAGAAACGACCTGTAAACAGGTCGCTCTGGCGCTTCGGGATGAAGTGGCCGACCTTGAGCGTGCTGGGATTGGCGTGATTCAAGTCGATGAGCCGGCGCTTCGCGAAGGCTTGCCGTTACGCCAAAGCCAGTGGCAAACGTACTTAAATTGGGCGGTCGAGAGTTTTCAGTTAAGCGTGGCCGGTGTGGAGGATGCCACCCAAATTCATACCCACATGTGCTATTCGGAGTTTAACGACATCATTGGTGCGATTGCAGCACTGGATGCCGATGTGATCACCATCGAAACCTCGCGCTCGGATATGGAGCTTTTGGAAGCGTTCCAAAACTTCGCTTACCCCAATGAAATCGGCCCTGGGGTGTATGATATCCACACCCCCAACACCCCGGACGTGGCGTGGATGGTCAGCCTGATGGAGAAAGCACTAGAGAAAATCCCGGCTGAGCGGCTGTGGGTGAATCCGGATTGCGGGCTCAAAACTCGCCGCTGGGAGGAGGTCGAGCCGGCGCTCGCCAACATGGTGGAGGCGGCGAAAGTGCTGCGCAGGCGCTACGCATAACGCCTGCCGAAGAACGCCAACGCCCCGCTAAAGTGCGGGGCGTTGGCGTTAGTGCAAGCCTAGAGAGCATTTAGCTTTTGGTGGCGTAAGCGTAAAGAAGCGTTTCTTGTGCGCTGATCGGGGCGCTGTTGCCAGCATCTTGTTTACGATAGCTACCATCAGACTGCAGCAGCCAGCTTTGGCAGTTATCCACCAGGTAGGTTTCCAAATCCTTGCGCACCCGTGTGGCGAGCTTTTTGTCCAGCAGGGGAAAGCAGGTTTCTACCCGGTGGAACATGTTACGCGACATAAAGTCGGCACTAGAGCACCACGTCTCGGGCTTGCCGTCATTATGGAAGTGAAAAACGCGCGTGTGTTCCAAAAAACGGCCAATAATCGAACGCACGCGAATGTTGTCAGAAACCCCTTCCAGGCCCGGCTTTAAACAGCACATACCGCGAATGATCAGATCGCATTCCACGCCTGCTTGCGACGCGCGATAGAGTGACTTAATCAGCTTAGGCTCGGTCAACGAGTTGCACTTGATGATGATATGCGCGCGTTTGCCTTTGCGTGCGTTTTGCGCCTCGCGCTCGATCATTTCGGTGAGTCGCTCGTGAAGGGTAAAAGGTGCGTGCAGAAGCGTATCGATTCGCCGCGCGCGCCCCATCCCGGAAAGCTGCTGGAATACCCGGTGGACATCGGCACACAGCGTTTCGTTGGCGGTGAACAAGCTGTAGTCGGTGTAGAGCTTGGCCGTTTTGGAGTGATAGTTGCCGGTGCCGAGATGGGCATAGTGGCGCAGCTCGCCTTTTTCCCGGCGCACGATATGCAGCATTTTGGCGTGGGTTTTGTAGGCCATGATGCCGTAGATCACGATGGCGCCGGCCTCCTGTAGGCGCGAGGCGAGCTGTAGGTTGTCGGCTTCATCAAAGCGTGCGCGCAGCTCGATCACCACCGTGACCTCTTTGCCCTGGCTTGCGGCATCCACCAAGGCGCTGACCATGGGCGAATCGGCACCCGTGCGGTAAAGCGTCTGCTTGATGGCTAATACGTTTGGGTCGCGCGCCGCCTCGCTGAGCAGGTCTTCGATGGGTGAGAACGACTGGAAAGGGTGGTGGAGTAACAGGTCGTTTTTACGAATGGCATCGAAAAGGCTGCCGCTTCGAAGCGCTTTGGGGATGCCCGGAATAAAGGGGCGATAGAGCAACTCTGGGCGGTCGACATCGCCGAGTACCGACATCATGCGAGTGAGATTGACCGGACCTTCGACGCGATAGAGATCCTCAGCTTCCAGGCTGAACTGGCGCAGGAGAAAATTGGCAAGATCTTCAGGGCAGTTATTGGCAACCTCGAGGCGCACGCCACTGCCGTAACGGCGAGCCAACAGCTCGCCGCGCAGGGCCGAGGCGAGGTCGGACACCTCTTCCGGGTCGACGGTCATGTCGGCGTTACGCGTTAAGCGGAACTGGTAGCAGCCGCGCACGCGCATGCCGGGGAAGAGCTCTTCGGCATGCGCATGAATCATCGATGACAGAAAAATGTACTCCGAAAAGCCTTCTTCGCAAAGCTCCTTGGGCAGCGCCATCAGGCGCGGTAGCGAGCGTGGTGCGGGCAAAATGGCCATGCCGCCAGCCCGGCCGAACGCATCCTTGCCTTCTAGCTCGACGATAAAGTTAAGGCTTTTGTTGACCAAGCGAGGGAAGGGGTGCGAAGGATCAAGCCCGATCGGGCTGATCACCGGCATAATTTCGTTATCGAAAAATGCGCGCACCCACTTTTTCTGCTCCTCGGTCCACTGATTGCGGCGGCGAAACCGCAGCCCTTGCGCCTCTAGCGCAGGCAGAAGGGTGTCGTTGAGAATCTGGTACTGGCGGTTGATTTGCTCGTGAGAAATCTGGGAAATTTCACTCAGCACGGCCTTGGGAAGACGGCCATCCGCGCCGGTGGTGTCATCACCCAGCGCGATCTGGTGCTTGAGACCCGCAACTCGGATCTCAAAAAACTCGTCCATGTTGGACGAGAAAATCAGTAAAAACATCAGCCGATTGAGCAGCGGGTGCGCCTCGTCTAGCGCCTGCTCCAACACGCGAATGTTGAACTGCAAGTGGGAAAGCTCGCGGTTGAAGTAAAGCTGTGTGTCGTCGAGATCGGTTTCGGCTTGGTTATCCCGTGCTTGTACGCCTGTTGGCGTGCGGTTAACGCGTAGCGTCGGCGCTTCGCCTTCGGTCGCGACGGGGTCGGCCCCGTGTTTTGGGGTTGCGTCTGAGGCTTGAGAGTCCATTACCGTTCCTTCTCGAAAGACAAATACATAAGGCAATGCTTTCAGTATGGCGGATAAAGATGACAGAGAGGTGTCATCCCGCTGTCATCTTTAGGCGATGCGCTGAGCTCGCAGCAGTCGCGCGGCATCAAGCGCAAAGTAGGTCAGAATACCGTCGGCCCCGGCGCGTTTGAAACACATTAATGACTCGAGTATGACGCTATCGGCATCCAGCCAGCCGTTGTCGAAAGCAGCGCGGTGCATGGCGTACTCCCCGCTCACCTGATAAGCGAAGGTGGGGGCGTGAAGCTCGGTTTTGACCCGGCGTACCACGTCAAGGTACGGCATGCCCGGCTTTACCATCACCATATCGGCACCTTCGGCAAGGTCGAGTGCGACTTCGTGCAGGGCCTCATCGCTGTTCGCCGGGTCCATCTGGTAGGTGCGCTTGTCCGCTTTACCCAGGTTACCCGCTGAGCCCACCGCATCGCGGAAGGGGCCGTAATAGTGTGAGGCATACTTGGCGCTGTAGGCCATGATTTTGACGTTGTGCAGGTGCTCTTGTTCAAGTACCTGACGAATCGACCCGATGCGCCCATCCATCATATCCGACGGTGCGACGATATCGGCGCCGGCTTCTGCGTGGGAGAGGGCTTGCTTGAGCAGGGTATCGACGGTGCGGTCATTCATCACATAGCCGTGCTCGTCGATGATGCCGTCCTGGCCGTGGCTGGTATAGGGGTCAAGCGCCACGTCAGTGATGATGCCAAGCTCCGGCAGCGCTTTTTTTAGTGCGCGAACGCTACGCTGTACCAGGCCGCCCGCGTTGTAGGCTTCTTCGGCAAACTCCGACTTAAGTGCTGAGCCGACTACCGGGAAAAGCGCCAACGCCGGAATGCCAAGCGCAAAGGCTTCGCGTGCTTGCTCGAGCAAGAGGTCCAACGAAAGGCGCTCAACGCCAGGCATGGAGGGGACGGCCTCGCGCTGGTTTTCGCCTTCTAGGACGAAGACCGGCAAAATTAAATCCGACGGTGTCAGGGTGTTTTCCTGCATCAGGCGGCGGGAGAAGTCGTCGCGGCGCATACGCCGCATACGCGTGGCCGGAAAGTGGCGCGGGGTCGGGGTACTCAAGGCATTCTCCTCGCTGTCATCAAAGTAGGTTATCGCTTTCAGTGAGTATATCAGGCCCTATGTTTAGGAGAACATGCTGAGGAGAACATGTTGGGGGCGTGAGGGAGAATATGGTGAGGGGGAAGATGTGCGTCGAAAGCTATGTTGTGGAGAGTCGGCAAACTGCATAAAGTGAAGCGCAACAGGCAAGCCGTATTGAGAATGCCTACTAAGAAACCGTACTGAGAAATCGTACGCTGAAACCGTACTTTGAGATATTACTTTGAAATAGTGCTGATAAAAAGGGGAATAGCATGACCAAACAGGTGGCGGTGATTCTGGCCGGCTGCGGCGTCTTTGATGGCTCGGAAATTTATGAAACCACGCTTACACTCCTGCGCTTAGATCAGTTGGGCATTGGCTATCGCTGCTTCGCGCCGGATATAGAGCAGCACCACGTGATTAATCACGCGACCCATGAGGTGGCCGAGGGACAAATCCGTAACGTGTTGGAAGAAGCCGCACGGTTGGCACGCGGAGACATCAGTCCGCTTAGCGAGTTAGAGGCCGATGAATTCGATGCGGTTATCGTTCCCGGCGGTTTTGGCGTGGCGAAAAACCTCTCAGACTTTGCGATTGCCGGTGATGACATGAACGTCATCGAGTCGCTGAAAGAAGCAATGACGGGGTTTCGTGAGGATGCCAAACCCATCGGCTTGATATGTATCTCTCCAGTGATGGCGCCTCGCCTGCTAGGTGAAGGCATTGCCGTGACAGTGGGCCATGATCCCGGCGTATCCGGTGCCATTAGCGCCATGGGCGGCCTACATCGCAGCTGCGGGGTGGATGATATTGTGGTGGATTTTGAAAACCGTGTTGTTTCCACGCCCGCCTATATGCTCGCTACACGCATCAGTGAAGCGGCGACCGGTATTTTTAAGTTGGTCGATCGTATTGATGAAATGATGGGGTAAGCGGTCACGTTTGAGACGTCCATAACGCAAACCTCCGCCATGCATGGCGGAGGTTTTTTTAGCGCGCTGTACGACTGTTTTTAGTCTTCGATGTCAGTACTTTTTTCAGCGTCTTCGCGGCGCTTACGCCGAACTAAGCGGCCAAACAACAGGCCAACTTCGTAAAGCAGGTACATCGGTACGGCGAGCAGGCTTTGCGATACCACATCGGGAGGGGTCAGCAACATGCCGATCACAAAGCAGCCCAAAATAATGTAAGGCCGCTTTTTGGCAAGGCTCTCGACGGTGGCGGCGCCGGAAAGCACGAGCAAGAACGTGGCAATGGGAATTTCAAAGGCGACGCCAAAGGCAAAAAAGAGTTTCAGTACGAAGTTCAGGTACTGATTGATATCGGTCATTATCGTGATGTCTTGCGGCCCGGTTTGGGTGAAAAACGCAAACAGCAGAGGAAAGACCGCGTAGTAGGCAAACGCAGCGCCGGCATAAAAAAGCCCCACGCTTGAGGCAAGAATCGGAATCGCTAAGGCTTTTTCGTTATCGTAAAGCCCTGGGGCCACAAACGCCCACGCTTGGTGAAGGATGAACGGCACCGCAATAAACACGGCCACGACGAGTGTCAGCTTAAAGGGGGCTAAAAAGGGCGAAGCCACTTCAGTGGCGATCATCTGCGAGCCTTCCGGCAGCAGTGCCATTAGCGGCTGCGCCACAAAGGTGTAGATGTCATTGGCAAACGAGTACAAGGCGAGAAAAATAACCAGCACCACCACGACCGCACGCATAAGGCGTGATCGCAGTTCGACCAAGTGCTCAATCAAAGGGGCCTGTTTTTGAGCGTTCTGCTCCTGAGAGTCGCCACTGCTCATCGCTGTTCTTCGTCCTTTTGAGATTGAGCTTTTTGGGAAGAGTCCTGTTGCCCCCCGTCCTGCTGATCTGACGAGGAGGCTTTTGGCGTCTCGGAGGGGGCGTCTTCACGCACGGTATTCAGCGCATCATCTAACCGTGCCGTGGCGTCCGCTAGGTTCTTCTCCTCTTTTTGAGAGGCCGGCGGCGCCTCGGCTAGGCTTTCAACGTCTTGTTTGGCCTTTTTGAGGCTGTCATCGATCGATTTCTGCTGATCGTTCAGCTTTTGCCTTAGCTCTTCGGCCTCAAGCTGAGAGCTGATTTCACGCTGCATGCCCGATACCGTGCGTTTGATCTTGCCAACCCATAGCCCTGCCGTGCGTGCCGCACGCGGCAAACGCTCGGGGCCGAGTACTAAAAGTCCAACCACTGCAATGATCAACAGTTCGAGAAAGCCGATATCCAGCATGGTTTATTTGCGCTCGTCGCTTTGTTCAGCCTTTTTTTCTTCTGCCTGAACGTCGTAGGTGTTGCCGGGTTCTTCGTGGCTGACTTTTGCCTGCGGCTTGTCGGCGTCCGCGTCTTTGTTTTCGCCCTCTTTTTCTTCGTCGTGTATGGCTTTCTTAAAGCCTTTCACCGCACCGCCCAAGTCAGTGCCCACATTGCGCAATTTTTTGGTGCCGAAAATCAGGATGATGATCCCCAGAACAATCAGCAGCTGCCAAATACTGATACCACCTAACATATGCGTGTCCTCGTTTTTGTATGCGACAAGGGAATCTTGCGCTATTTAAAAGTGCTTTTTAAGCGAGCTTTTTTTACCGAGCAGCTTTTTCATCGTGGCCCGATACCCCAAAGCGGCGCGCCAGTTCATCCAGTACATCTTGGTGATCCATCCCTAAGTGGGAGAGCATCACAAGCGTATGAAACCATAGATCGGCGGTTTCAGCGATAAGCGCTTGGTGTTTCGTCTCATCGCCACCGTCGGCGTCTTTGGCGGCGAGCACTGTTTCGGTCGCTTCTTCACCAACTTTTTCGAGTATCTTGTTCAAACCCTTATGATGCAAGGACGCTACGTAAGAGTCTTCCGGTGCGGCATGACGACGCTGCTTGAGAATGTCGGCGAGCGTCTCTAGCACGGTGTCCGTGGCAGGCGATGTATTGGGTGGTGGCGTGTTTGTCATCTTGTCAGTCCGTGTTCTTTGCTAAGAGCTCTTGGCCAATGGTGCTTCGTCAATATACGCGTGCGTGCTAATGCCACGCCAGTAGCAGTAACCCGATCACCGCCGCGGCGAGCACTGGCCACTCCTGCGTGGCCGCCCACTGGCTGAGCGGCTGCCACGCCAGCGCGATGGCGAGCAGAATCAACCCTAAACGCAGACGGTAAGAACGCTTGCCTTGGCGCGTTAGGTGGTGGCGAATCGAAGTGATCGCGCTGGATTGCTGGTGGCGTTGACGCTGCTCATACTCCATACGGCTTAACGCTTTGTGAGCTAACACCGGTAGCTCCGGTAGTTGATGGGAAAGCTCGGGCGCCTGGCGCTTAAGAGAGTCCCATAGACCGCGTGCACCCGCGCGCTCTTTCATCCAGCGCTCTAAAAACGGCTTAGCGGTGCTCCATAGGTCTAAATCGGGATAAAGCTGTCGACCCAGGCCTTCGATGTTGAGTAGCGTTTTTTGCAACAGTACCAGCTGCGGTTGCACTTCCATATTAAAGCGTCGTGCCGTTTGAAATAAGCCGAGCAGCACTTGGCCAAACGAGATGTCTTTTAACGGTTTTTCTAAAATCGGTTCGCACACAGTGCGAATCGCTGCAGCGAATTCGTTGGCGCGGGTGTCTTCGCCCACCCAGCCCGACTCGATGTGCAGCGCCGCGACTTCGTAGTAATCCTGGTGGAAAAACGCCAGCAGGTTACGCGCCAAGTAGTCTTGGTCTTCGCGGGTGAGGCTGCCGACAATGCCGCAGTCGATGGCGATGTACTGGGGGTTTTCCGGGTCGTCGCAGTTAACGAAAATATTGCCGGGGTGCATGTCGGCGTGAAAGAAGTTATCGCGAAAGACCTGGGTGAAAAATAACTCCACGCCGCTTTCGGCGAGTTTTTTCAAGTTGGTGTTGCAGGCAGTCAAGGTGGCCATATCGGCCACCGGCACGCCGCGAATGCGTTCTTGCACCATGACGTGACGCCGCGTGTAAGGCCAGTAAATGGTGGGCACGAACAGCAGCGGCGAGTCTTTGAAATTGCGCTTAAGTTGCGAGGTGTTGGCCGCTTCTTTGTAGAGGTCGAGTTCGTCAAAAAGGGTCGATTGATAGTCGCGGATCACTTCCACCGGGCGCAAGCGTCGCGCTTCGGGCACTTTAGATAGCAGCTTGGCAATCTGGTAGAGCAGTGCGATGTCTTGGCGCATGATGCGCATAATGCCCGGGCGAATGATTTTGACCACCACTTCTTCGCCGCTGTGAAGCGTGGCAGCGTGAACTTGGGCAATCGACGCCGAGGCCAATGGAACACGATCAAAACGGGCAAACGCATCGTTAAGCGACATATCGAGCTGCTTTTCTACTCGTGCCACGGCCGCATCGCCGGGGAAAGGCGGGACTTGATCTTGTAAGCGTTTGAGTTCGTCGGCGATATCTTCGGGGAGCAAATCGCGGCGCGTTGAGAGCATCTGGCCGAGCTTGACGAAAATCGGCCCTAAGCCTTCTAGCGCTAAGCGCAAGCGCTCGCCGCGGGAGCGTTCGTCCCGTGGGAAAAGTTTGAGCGGCGAGAACCATAGCAACGTGCGCATCCACCAGGGCAGACGCTCCAGTGGAATTAACGTATCCAAACGATGGCGAGCAATGATCCAGCCAATGCGCACTAAGCGTAGGCTCATGTCGGCTCCTCTCCCGAACTTTCCGTCACGCTTTTTTCTTGGGCCTCGCTATTTGGCTGGGAGATGCGTCGGTGTAAGCGCTTTAAGCGTGCTTCTAAGCGATCGGTGGCAACCTCAAGCTCGGTGAGGTGATCGCGCAGCACGTCGCGTTGCTGTCGCCCGGGTAGCAATCGCGCCTCTTCAAATACGTATTCAGAGACATCCGCCATCAGCTCGTCTTTGGCGCGCAGGCCCCAGCGCGCCGCGCGGCGCAGGCCCTCGGCCAGCGAGTGGGCGGGCGTCGCGCCTAGCCAGCGGGCGAGCTCGCTTTCCCAGTCGATATCCAGGTCGGTGAGAAGCTCGCGAGTGGACTCCAGTAGGTGTGTGCGGCCACGTACCGAGAGCTTGCCCTCAAACATCAGCCGTTCAACGGAAGTGCCGCTGATCCACTCGGATAGCGTCTCGGGCGTGAGCTCAACCACGGCATCAGCGTCGGCTTCGTCAAGCGCTTCGGCACGAAGCAAATCGATGCCGCCGCGGTGAAAATGCAGTAAAAGCTGAAGGTGCGGCTGCTCTAAGCGAATCAGCAGCCGACTGCCGGCGAGGGCTTCAAGGCGTGCCGGGGCGGCAGGATCACGGGCTAGCAGCGCGTTTAGCGTGCGCTCGCAGCCAGCCAATAGCAGGGCGGGCGTTACCAGCATGCTGACCTCGTCGTCGCTGCGCATATCGCGGCTGAATCCTTCTTGGCTAACCTTATTGATACTGACTTCATCAGCAATAACTTCATCGATGCAGGCGTTGTCGATGGCTTCATAGCTTGATGCCGCGGTGCAGCGCAACAATGCCACCGGTCAGATTGGTGTACTCCACGCGGTCAAGGCCCGCTGTTTCCATCATGCCTTTGAGGGTTTCTTGATCCGGGTGCATGCGAATGGATTCGGCCAGGTAGCGGTAACTTTCTTCATCGCCGGCAACAAACTGACCTATTTTGGGCAGCAAACGGAACGAATACTCATCGTACGCCTTGGTGAGCAGCGGGTTGTCGGGCTTGGAAAACTCCAGCACGAGAAGACGCCCGCCGGGTTTTAGCACGCGGGCCATGGAGCGCAGAGCGGCGTCTTTATCGGTGACGTTGCGCAGGCCAAAGGCAATGGTGATGCAGTCAAAGCTGTTATCGGGAAACGGCAAGCACTCAGCATTGGCCTGTACGTATTCGACATTGCCGCCCACGCCGTTATCCATCAGCTTGTCGCGCCCCACGTGCAGCATCGAGGCATTGATGTCGGCGAGTACGACCTTGCCGTGTGGTCCCACCATACGCGAAAACTTAAGCGTTAAATCGCCCGTACCGCCAGCGATATCCAACACCTGATGACCGGGGCGAACGCCCGAGCGCTCAATCGTTAGACGCTTCCACAGGCGATGAATGCCCATCGACATCAGGTCATTCATGACGTCATAACGGGCGGCAACGGAGTGGAAAACATCGGCGACGCGCGAGGCTTTTTCATCGACCGACACTTCTTCGTAACCGAAGTGGGTCGTGCGCTTTTCCGTGGGGCTCATGGGGCGGTAGCTCCCGAAGTCGAGACGGTTAAACCGTGGGTGAAATAGTTGGGCACTATTGTAGCCTTGTCTGCCCCGATTTGTCTGCGCTGCTGCGGCGATTCGCCTAGACCGGCTTGACCTCGATGCCTAGCGGCTCGCGGGAAGCGCCAGCATCTTCCAGCCGTTGCAAATAGTCGCGCCAGTAATCGTCTTGGTGAGTGGCGAGCTCATAGAGGTAGTTCCAACTAAACAGGCCGCTGTCGTGGCCGTCGTCAAAATGCAGCTTGAGGGCGTAGTTGCCCGCCGGGGTAATGTTTTGCAGGCCGACGTGTTTTTTGCCGACTTGCAAGACGGCTGTGTCGCCGCCGTGACCGCGCACTTCCGCAGAAGGCGAGAACACGCGCAAAAGCTCAATCGGTAGCCGATAGCTTTCGCCGTTGGCATAGCCGAGTTCAAGTTCGCGGGCTTTCTTATGGTAGTGAACGCGGGTGGGCGTATTAGCGCTCATGACGGTGCCTCATGGCTGGGAGCTAGCATAGGTAAGTACTAACACAGATAAGAACTAGCGCAAACTGCCCAGCGGAGCCGGGCAGTTCGTGGGCGCGAATGACACAACGACTTACACGTTACAAGATATAGCGCGAGAGATCTTCGTCAACGGCAAGTTCGCCAAGCTGTGCGTTAACGTAATCGGCGTCAATCGAAAGCGGGCTTTCCATATCGCCACCGCGGAAAGAGGCTTCTTCCAAGAGCCGTTCCATCACCGTATGCAGGCGGCGCGCACCGATATTTTCGGTGCCTTCGTTGACCTGCCAGGCAATCTCGGCAATACGCTCGATGCCGTCCGGAGTGAAATCGATATCCAGCCCTTCGGTGGCCAGCAACGCTTGATATTGCTTGGTCAGCGATGCCGACGGCTCGGTGAGGATGCGTTTGAAATCCCCCGGAGTGAGCGCGTCGAGCTCAACACGAATCGGCAGGCGGCCCTGTAATTCGGGAATCAAATCCGATGGACGCGATAAGTGAAACGCACCCGAGGCGATGAACAGGATATGGTCGGTCTTTACCATGCCGTGCTTGGTCGACACGGTGGAGCCTTCGATCAGCGGCAATAAGTCGCGCTGCACGCCCTCGCGGGAAACCTCGCCACCGCTGGATTGGCCGCTGCCTTTGGCGACTTTATCGATCTCATCCAGGAACACGATGCCGTGCTGCTCGACCGCTTCCACGGCGCGCGATTTGATATCCTCTTCGTTGACCAGCTTGCCCGCTTCCTCGTCGCGCAGCAGGCCAAAGGCGTCTTTGACTTTGACGCGGCGCGTTTCGCGCTTTTGTTGGCCCATGTTGGAGAACAGGCTCGACAGCTGCTGGGTCATCTCCTCCATGCCCGGCGGCGTCATGATATCCACGTTCGGCCCTTGCTGAGATAGCTCGATATCGATCTCTTTATCATCGAGCTGACCTTCGCGCAGTTTCTTGCGGAAGGTTTGGCGCGTGCCGTTATCTTCGCGGGGTTGGTCTTCCTGGCCGCGCGGCGGCGGCAGCAGCGCATCGAGGATGCGGTCTTCCGCCGCGTCTTCGGCGCGGTGGCCCACTTCCTCTTTGGCTTGCTCACGCACCATTTTGATCGCGGCTTCCATCAAATCGCGGATGATCGATTCGACATCGCGGCCCACGTAGCCCACTTCGGTGAACTTGGTCGCTTCCACCTTGATAAAGGGCGCGCGGGCAAGCTTGGCCAAGCGGCGGGCAATCTCGGTTTTACCCACGCCGGTCGGGCCGATCATCAGGATGTTTTTGGGCGTCACTTCAGAGCGCAACTCGTCGTCGAGCTGCATGCGGCGCCAGCGGTTACGCAAGGCGACGGCGACGGCGCGCTTGGCATCTTGCTGGCCGATGATGAACTGATCTAACGCGTGAACGATCTCGCGGGGAGTCATCTGAGTCATGGCTTATAGCTCTTCCATCGTGACGTGGTGGTTGGTGAACACGCAGATGTCACCAGCGATCTCTAGTGACTTCTCGGTAATCTCACGCGCCGAAAGGTCGGTGTTTTCCAACAGCGCCCGGGCGCTTGAGAGCGCAAAGTTGCCGCCGGAGCCGATGGCGATAATGCCGCGCTCGGGCTCGACGACATCGCCATTACCGGTAATGATCAGCGAGGCGCTGTGGTCGGCCACCGCCAAGAGGGCTTCCAAGCGGCGCAGGGCACGGTCGGTGCGCCAATCTTTCGCCAGCTCCACGGCGGCCTTGGTGAGGTGGCCTTGGTATTTCTCTAGCTGTGCTTCAAAGCGTTCAAACAGGGTGAAGGCATCGGCGGTACCGCCGGCAAACCCGGCCAGCACTTTGCCGCGGTAGAGGCGGCGGACCTTACTGGCGTTGCCTTTCATCACGGTGTTGCCCAGCGATACCTGGCCATCCCCCGCCAGCGCAACTTGGTCACCGCGACGCACGGAAACAATCGTAGTCATGGAGATAACTCCTTGTGGGAGGCGAACTCCCGATGACGAACCGGCCGCCAAGGCGACCGCTGAAAATAAGCGAGTCCCAACAAAATGCGGGCGGTCGATAAAAAATCAACCGCCCGCTGGGATGCGCTGGCACGTTTTTCAGTTCTGGCGTTTTTTTCAGTTCTGTAGCTGGATCAAAAGCGGCTCAATGCCTTGCGTACCCATCAAGTCCTGCGCCCGCGTGAGCTCGCGGGTGTCTTCGTAGGGGCCCACCTGCACTCGGTGCCAGGTATTGCCGCCGGCCTGCACTTCGCTAATTTGTGCCAGCAGGCTCAAATTACGCAGTCGGCTGCGCAGCTGTTCGGCGTCGTTGAGCTCGCGAAAAGAAGCCGCCTGCAGCATATAGCGCCCTGGCGGGGTCTCGGCTTGCGCGCTAGTTGATGCGCTGGTGTCGGTGCTATTGGCCGCGATCACTCGGGCGATGGGGTCATCCTCGCTCACTGCGGGGTCGCTGTCGCTTGGCGGCGATTCCTCCGCTGGCGGTTCCGCGATGACGTCAGTCGTATCGGCGGCTGCCTCTGGGCGATTGACGCTAGAAGGCACGGTGCCACCCGGGGCGATGACTTCGGTTTCCGGCAGCAGCGTGTAAAACTCAAACGTCGGCATCGAGGGCTGGGCATCCTGCTCGGTTTCCCTGGCGGCTTTCTGCGCTTCGCGCTGCTCTTTGGAGATCACCGTGGCTTGGGGCGTATCGTCCGGCTGTTCCTGCCAAGGCGCGGTGCCATGCTGATGTTGCGCCAGGAAGAACCCCGCCGCCATCCCGGCCAACCCCCATAGCCAGCCGGGTAGCCGAAACCCCGCGGGCTTTTTAGCGGGCTTTTTGCGCTGCGAGGTGGCGCCACGGGTGGGTTTTTTGCGCGGGGTGGCCATGGGTCACATCTCCTCTGGCGCGCTAACACCCATCAAATCGAGGCCGTTGCGCAGCACTTGGCGCGTCGCCAGGCCAAGACTCAGGCGGGCGTTACGGGTGGCATCATCATCGACCATTACCTTCACTGCGTTGTAGCAGGTGTGGAAATCGCCGGCAAGGTCCAGCAGGTACTGCGCGACCTGCTGCGGTTCGCGGTTTTTGGCGGCATGTTCGACCACGTCCGGAAAGCGTGCTAGGCGATTGAGCACGGCTTTTTCCTGATCGCTGTCTAGCAGCGCCAAGTTTTCTAGCGCCAAGTCGTGCTTGAACGGCTGGTCGGCGTCTTGGGCTTTGCGCAGCATGCTGCACACCCGCGCGTGGGCGTACTGAATGTAGTACACCGGGTTGTCGTTGGACTGCGAGCGGGCAAGGTCGATATCAAACGTCAGCTGCGAATCGGCGCGGCGCGCGGCGAGGAAAAAGCGTGTCGCGTCGCGGCCGACTTCGTCGATCAAATCGCGCACGGTCACGTAGCTGCCCGCACGTTTGGAGAGTTTTACCTCGACGCCTGAGCGGGTCACCATCACCATCTGGTGCAGTACGTAATCCGGCCAGCCTTTGGGGATGCCGACTTCCAGCGCCTGCAGGCCAGCGCGCACACGGGTCACGGTGGAGTGGTGGTCGGCGCCTTGCTCGTTGATAACGGTTTTGTAGCCGCGCTGCCACTTATCGAGGTGATAAGCGACATCGGGCAGGAAGTAGGTGTAGCCGCCTTCACGCTTGCGCATCACGCGGTCTTTGTCGTCGCCGAAATCGGTGGTGCGCAGCCATAGCGCGCCGTCTTCTTCAAACGTGTGGCCGCCATCGATCAGCTTCTCAACGGTGGCTTCGACCTTGCCATCCTGGTAGAGCGACGATTCAAGAAAGTAGACGTCAAACTCGACACCGAATGCCTTGAGATCTAAATCCTGCTCGCGGCGCAGCCACGCCACGGCGAAGGCCTGAATCGCGTCAAGATTATTTGGATCGGCTGAGGCGGTCACTTCGCGGTCGTCGGCAGTGACGGTCTTGCCCGCCAGGTAGTCGTTGGCGACATCGGCGATGTACTCGCCACGGTAGCCGTCTTCGGGCCAGCTGGCGTCGTCGGGGCCGAGGCCCTTGGCGCGCGCTTGCACCGAGAGCGCGAGGTTTTTGATCTGCGCGCCGGCATCGTTGTAATAAAACTCGCGAGTGACGTCGTAACCGGTCGCTTCGAGCAGCCGGCAGAGGCAGTCGCCAATCGCAGCACCACGGCCGTGACCCACGTGCAAGGGCCCGGTGGGGTTGGCGGAGACAAACTCGACCTGCACCTTTTCGCCTTTGCCGATCATGCTGCGGCCAAAGGTGTCGCCGCAGTCGAGTACTTGTGCCACGACCTGCGCGGCGGCATCGGCGGCGGCGAAAAAGTTGATAAAACCGGGGCCGGCAATCTCGGTTTTTTGCACGGCGTCGCTTTCCGGTAGGGCGTTGATCACGGCTTCTGCCAGCTCGCGGGGTTTCATGCCCGCCGGTTTGGCCATCGCCAGCGCCAAGTTGGTGGCGTAATCGCCGTGGGCTTTGTCTTTGGTGGGGTCGACCTTGATCGTCGGGGTCATATCGCTTGGCAGCACGCCTTGGTGCTTGAGCGCGGCAACGGCGCCTTCGAGCAGGGAAACAATGGTGTCTTTCATGGGAAGTATCCGGGTAACGTCGGTGGCGGCGTGCGCGGGCGCTGGTAACGGGCGCGCATCGTAAAAGGGCGTATTATCGGTGATTGGCGCCCACTTTCAAACCAGTGTCTGTGGGTCGATGTCTAGCGACCAGCGCACGCGACGTGCATCGCGGCTTTGCTCCAGCCACTGCACCAGCACACTTGCCGCCTGGTGGAGCTGGCTGCGTTTGTCGGCGCTAAGCATGACGTGCAAGTGATAGCGGTTTTGGCGTCGCTCCATGGGTGCCGGCACAGGCCCTAAACAGCGCACCGGGCTTTGCTGGGTGCTAATCCACTGGTGAAGGTAGCGCGCGGCCTCTTGGGCCAGCGTCGTGGCGGCATCGACCTGCGGGCTTTCCACGCGCAACAATGCCATAAAGCTAAACGGCGGTAGCTGCGCGATTCGACGTTCTTCGAGTAGGTTACGCGCCAGCGCTCCGTAGCCGTTCTCGGCTAGTTGGTTAAGGTGCGGGTCATCGGGGTGGAGCGTTTGCACCAGCACGCGGCCCGGGTCGGCAGCGCGCCCGGCGCGCCCCGCGACTTGCTCCAATAATTGCGCGCTGTGCTCCAAGGCGCGAAAGTCGGCCGCATACAGCCCGCCGTCGGCATTGATCACCACCACCAGTGTGACATGAGGCAAGTGGTGGCCTTTGGCCAGCATTTGCGTACCGACCAGAAGACATGGCTCGCCACGCTGAATTTCTTTGATGATTTGCTCGAAACTGTCCTTGCGCCGGGTGCTATCGCGGTCGATGCGGTACACCGGCGTTTTGGGGAACAACCCTTGCAGCGTCTCTTCGGTGCGCTCGGTGCCGGCGCCGAGCGCGCGCAGGTCACCGCTGCCGCAATCGGGGCACGCATCCGGCAGGGCACGGCGGCTATCGCAGTGGTGGCAGGCCAAAAGCGGCGGTTGGCGGTGCAGCGTCATGCGCGCATCGCACGCGCTGCACTCGGCCATCCAGCCGCAGGCGTGGCAGGCAAGGGTGGGAGCAAAGCCGCGCCGATTGATAAAAATCAGCACCTGCTTGCCTGCTTTGAGCGTGTGTTTGATTGCTTTGATGGCGCTAGGTAGTAGCCCGCCCTGGCGCGGCTGATGGCGCAGGTCGGTTAGTTCGAGTTTCGCCGGCGGGTGGCGACTGGCGCGCTGGGTCAAATGTAGGTGACGGTAAGTGCCGTCGAGCCCGCGCTGCAAGCTCTCTAAAGAGGGTGTGGCGCTACCCATCACCACCGGGATTTGATGGTGGTGAGCGCGGGCGACGGCGAGATCGCGAGCGTGATAACGCAGGCCATCTTGCTGTTTATAGGAGCCGTCGTGCTCTTCGTCGACGATGATCGCGCCGGGGTTGGCCAGCGGGGTGAATATTGCCGAACGGGTACCGATGATGATGAGCGCGCGACCACTGGCGGCCGCTTCCCACACGTCAAGACGTTCGGGGTCGGTGAGGCCCGAATGCAACGCAAGTACCGGCACGTTAAAGCGGCGGCGAAAGCGCGCCAGCGTCTGCGGCGTGAGGCCGATTTCCGGTACCAGCACCAGCGATTGCTTGCCCTTGGTGGCGACGGCTTCGATCAGCTGCAAGTAGACCTCGGTTTTGCCGCTGCCGGTGACACCTTCGATCAGGCAGGGGTGAAAACCATCAAGCTTCTCGTGCAGCGCAGAAAGCACCGTGGCTTGCTCGCGATTAAGCGGCAGCGCCGGGGTGGCGAGCAAGTGCCCGCTCGGCGAAGCGGGCGCGGTGAGCGTGATTTCGCGGGACGCAATCAGCCCCTTTTGTGCAAGCCTTGTGAGCGTGTCGTGGCTGAAACCGTGGGCGCTAATGGCCCGTCCCGGCATCCCGTGTGGGTGTTGCACGAGAAGTGCCCAAAGCTCGGCCTGGCGCGTGGCGCGGCCAAAATCCGGCTCCGTTGGTGCCGTGGGTGAGGGCTGCCACAGGATCTGCGTGCGCCCGGCCATGGGATGGCCTTGGCGTAGCCGGGCGGGCATGGCATTGGCGAGCGTATCGCCCAGGCTGTGCTGATAGTAGCGGGCGGTAAAGCGGCACAGCCACAGCCAGTCCGCCGGTAGTGGCGCGTCGTCGAGGGCCTCACTTGCCGCGCGAAGCTGCGCGTGGGGCAGTTCGCTCTTCTCGGCTAGCTCTATCACCACGCCGATAACCTCGCGGCGCCCAAACGGTACGCGCACGCGCAAACCCGGCTGCCAACCGCAGGCAGGCGCTGATGTGGCGGGCAGATAATCAAACAGCCGCCGCAGCGGGGAGGGAAGCGCCACGCGTAAAATAGGCGAGGCGACAGAAAGGGTGCGTGGCAATTGGCCTCCGGCGTTAGGTTTGCTAGAATATGCGGCCGCTTGAATCAAGGCGATTCGAGCGATTAACCGGTTAATCGTTTTTCAAAACCCGTATGCGGTGCTTGGCATGTGATCAGGTGGCGGCATACAGCTCAACGAGGCTCAAGATGAAACAAGGTATCCATCCAAAATACAACACGGTCACCGCCACTTGTTCGTGCGGTGCTGAGTTTCAGGTAGGCTCCACGTCTAACGAAGGCTTTAACTTGGACGTTTGCTCTAACTGCCACCCGTTTTACACCGGTAAGCAGAAGCAAGCGACCACCGGTGGCCGTGTCGAGCGCTTTAACAAGCGTTTTGGCGCCGCAATCAAGCGCTAAGTCGCTCGACTGCATCGCTTAAGCACGCTACGTGTTGATCTAAACCCCTAGCTTTCGCTGGGGGTTTTTTTATAAAAGGTAAAGTTTATGGAAAAAGCTTCCATAAACTTTACTCAAAAAACGCTAAGGTAGGCGTTAGTACTAGATGTTTTTACATAAGTTTCAGTAAATAATGCCGAAATGACGTGAAAAAGAACGAAAAGGCTATTAAACGGCCGTTTTTGTACTGCTGGGTGCCTCATGCTTGAGGCGCTTGGCGTTTTTCTATATTCTGAAATGACGATTTGATTTCTACGCTAACTTGGACTCTGACCATGACGGATGCATTTAAGCAGGCTGCTTTGGATTATCACGCCAAACCTATTCCCGGTAAGCTCTCGGTAGAGCTGACCAAGCCGACCGCCACCGGGCGGGATTTGGCGTTGGCGTATAGTCCTGGCGTGGCGGAGCCGGTGCGAGAAATTGCTCGTGATAGCGAGAATGTCTACCGCTATACCGGGAAGGGTAATCTCGTTGCCGTTATCTCTGATGGCAGCGCCATTTTGGGTTTGGGAAATCTCGGCCCGATGGCGAGCAAGCCGGTGATGGAAGGTAAAGGCGTGCTATTTAAGCGTTTTGCCGGAATTAATTCGGTGGATATCGAAGTCAATGCGGAAAGCCCACAAGCGTTTATCGACACCGTAGCGCGCATCGCCGATACCTGGGGCGGCATCAACCTTGAGGATATTAAAGCGCCAGAGTGCTTTGAGATCGAAAAAGCCCTGATTGAGCAGTGTAATATCCCCGTGTTTCACGATGATCAGCATGGCACCGCGATTGTTACCGCT
This sequence comes from Pseudomonadota bacterium, assembly GCA_051746485.1. Lineage (GTDB taxonomy): Bacteria > Pseudomonadota > Gammaproteobacteria > Pseudomonadales > Halomonadaceae > Vreelandella. The sequence continues at coordinate 62,678 of JBNJFC010000001.1, read as the reverse complement.
GCCGGTATGCTCAACGCCTTGGACATCGCCGGAAAAGCGATTGAAGACGTGAAAATCGTCTGCATGGGCGCCGGGGCCGCCGCCATTGCTTGCATGCGCCTGCTGGTGGCCTGTGGCGCGAGCCAGGACAAACTCGTGATGCTCGACCGTCGTGGCGTTATCCATAAAAGCCGAGAAGGCATCAATGCGTATAAGGCCGAGTTTGCGCTGGATACCGATATGCGCACTCTGGATGACGCCATCGATGGCGCCGATGTGTTTGTCGGCCTTTCCGGCCCTGGACTGCTTTCCGCCGATCAGGTGAAGAAGATGGCGGCGGACCCGGTCATTTTCGCCTGCACCAACCCCGACCCGGAAATTCACCCGGATGTCGCCCGCGAAGCGCGCCCGGATGTGATCATGGCCACCGGTCGGTCGGATTTCCCCAATCAAGTCAACAACGTGCTGGGCTTTCCGTTTATCTTCCGCGGAGCGCTGGATGTTCGCGCCACCCGTATTAACGAGGCGATGAAAGTTGCCGCGGTTCACGCGTTAAAAGATCTCGCCCGCGAGCCGGTACCGCAAGAGGTACTTGATGCTTACGCGTGCGACGAAATGAGTTTCGGCCGCGAATACATTATCCCTACACCCGTGGATATTCGCCTGTTGGATCGCGTCTCTTCGGCCGTCGCGCAGGCTGCGGTGGAGACTGGCGTGGCGCGCAAACCTTACCCGGCGCACTACCCGCTGCAAAGCATCAACGACGTTTACGGTTAATGGCGTAATGCGCGCGTCACCTATCGAAACAGCAACGCCCGCATAAAGCGGGCGTTTGTCTTTCTGGCAGAAGCGTTTTTTGCTGACTCGCTTGTAGCAAAACCCGCTTTAACGCATCGGTTCGTCATGCAGGCGCATCAAACCTTCCTGCGCCGTAGAGGCGATCAGCAACCCTTCGCGGTTATAGATGTGTCCGCGCGCGAGCCCGCGTGCGCCACCTGCCCAAGGGGAGTCGGTCGCATATAACAACCAATCATCCAGGCGAGCATCATTGTGTAGCCACAGAGCGTGATCGAGGCTGGCGATACGCAGTTTAGGGTCGGTGTATTCCACGTCTCGGGGCAGAAGCCCGGTGGTAAGCAAATTGAAATCCGATGCGTACGAGAGCAGGTGACGGTGCAGCGGCGCATCATCGGGAAGCTCTCCTCCGGCGAAGCGAAACCATAGGCAGCGTTCGGCGGGTAGATGGCCGTCGAGTTTGCCGGGCAGGTACAAAAACTCGCTTGGATGGCCCTTAAAGCGCGAATGGTGCGCTTGACCGTTTTCCAGCAGCTTCTCCGGCGTGGGAACATCCGGCATCCGGCACTGATGGGCAATCGGGTTGGGCTCCGGCGTATGAAAAGAAGCACTGCAAAAAAAGATCGGTCGCCCTTTTTGAATCGCCGTGACCCGGCGGGTAGTAAAGCTTCCGCCGTCGCGCACGGTGTCGACTTGGTAGACCACGGGGCGGTGGGGGTCGCCGGGGCGTAAAAAGTAACCATGCTGCGAGTGCGGGCGGCGCTCGCCAGGCACGGTGCTGGAAGCGGCCGCGAGCGCTTGTCCGAGGACTTGACCGCCGTACAGCTGGGGGAAACCTAAATCCTGGCTCTGGCCGCGAAACAGCGTTTCTTCTAGTGGCTCTAGATTGAGCAGGTCAACAAGCTGGTTCAGTGCGTCAGTCATAAAAAGCGGGTTCCTTGAACGGTATCCTTATCGCTATCATACGGGCGTTTGGCCTACCATAACGGAGTTTGCCACTATGCGCAGCGATGAATTTTACATGTACCGGGCGCTCGATCAGGCGCATCTGGCTTTTGCGGCAGGCGAAGTGCCGGTGGGCGCGGTCGTGGTGTCACCCGATGGTGAAGTGCTCGCCGCCGCCTACAATGCTCCGGTGGCCGGTTGCGATCCTAGTGCTCATGCGGAAATTCTTGCTCTCCGACGTGCTGGTGAAAAAGCCCGCAACTACCGCCTAGATGGCTGTACGCTGTTTGTGACGTTGGAGCCTTGCATGATGTGCGCTGGCGCCATGGTCCACGCGCGCATTGCGCGGCTGGTTTACGCCGCCCCAGAGCCCCGTACGGGCATGGTGGAGTCAAAAGCCAACTTGCTCGCTCAGCCGTGGTTCAACCACCAAGTGGCGGTGACGGGTGGCGTGCTAAAGGCACCGTCAAAGCAGCTGCTGAAAGCTTTTTTTGCCGACCGCCGTTCAAACTAATCGGTTTTAGCGCTCGCTACGCGGTTGCGTCCCTGCGTTTTGGTGCGGTAAAGCGCCTCGTCAGCGGCCTGCATCAAGCGCGGCATATCGACCTCGCCTTGAGTATGAGTGACAACGCCCGCGCTTAGCGTCAACGGCGTGTCGTCAGCGTGAGCCAGCGAGAGCGCCATCATTTGACGTCGCAGCTGCTCGGCAATCGCCAAGGCGTGTTGATGATCGACCCCCGGCAGCCACGCGACAAACTCCTCACCGCCATAGCGCGCAAAGATGCCGCCGTGCTGCGCCATGAGTGTTGCGCCGAGCTTGGCGGTGGCTTTTAAATAGTCATCGCCCACCAGGTGGCCAAGCTGGTCGTTGATGCGTTTGAAGTGGTCAATATCACAAAGGATCAGGCTCACCGGAAGCGGCGACGTGTTGGCGCTGGTCTGCTCAAGAAAGTGACGGCGATTGGCGATGCCGGTGAGTTCATCGTGGTGCGCGAGCCATTCAACCTCTTTTTGCAGTTTGCTGCGCTTTTTAATTTCTAGCTGCAGCATGCGGTTACTAAAGCGCATGGCGCGATGCTGTTCATCGAGACGCTTAAAAGTATAGAGCACCAGATAAAGCAGATACGCCAGTACAAGCGCAATGCTTAAGCCAATGGAAGGCAGTCGCTGCATTTGGCTCAGTAGGTAATCGCGGTTGGGCTGGCGGGAGAGCGTGAGTGGTTCTTGGCCGAGGGTCAGCGTGTAATGGTGCTGCCAAGGGCCAGGGTGAGTCGAGGTGCCAAAGCGCGCGAGAACGTTGCCGTTATCGTGCCAGCGCAGCGCCGCATGCTCAGGAGTGAGGGGAGCAAATAAAATGTCCGCGAGCATCGGGATGCTCACCGCCATCGCGGCCGCGCCGACCGGGGTTTGGTTGGCGGTTTTGATCGGCCAGTAATAAATGATACCGGGGCCGCCCTGTAACAGTTCCACCAGCCCCGTGCTGCCTTTGCTTTCCCCCTGGAGCGCCGGCGCTAACGCTTGTCTGCCGCTCGGCTGAGCCTCAAACAACCGTTGCCCCTGGATATTGCGATTGAGCAGCGTGGGTGGGTAAACGTGGGTGACTTGGCTGTCGTTCGCGATAAAGGCGATATTCAGGAAGTAACGAAAATCAGCGTGGTAATCTGCCGCCTGACGCGCCCATTGTTGCGCGTCGGGTGCCTCATCAAGCAGTTGCCAAAAGCGCGAGAAACGGCGCATGGCTTGGCGGTGTGCTTGGATATCGGACGTTAATCGGCTGATCAGCTCCTTGCCTTCGGCGTGGGTGCGTTGATAAAGCGCCGATTCCATATAACGATGCTGTTGTTGCCATAGCAGTAACGCCAATAGCATTAAGGTGATCGCAGGCCATAACGCACTGACAATATAGCGTTTGTCACGCCATTGTGGCCAAACAAGCGCGATGTGAGTAGCGATCATCAAGGCTAATGTAAAAAGGGCGCCGCCGCCTGCATTGTAGTGAAGCAGGGTAGGTGGGTCGTGGCCAATGATCCGGTCAATCAGCTGGGTGCAGAGCAACAATAGCGCGGCAGCCAACAGTAGGGGTGCCCCCAGGCGGGCTAGCTGGCGCAGCAGCAGGCTAAGCGCGAGCAGTGCAAGCGTTAGCGTTACCAGTAGCGGCGCGCGCCACGTTTCAAGCCGGCTATCGGATAAAACCCCACTGGCCCAGGCTTGCCATTGTGCCGTGCTGATCCACCCTTCCGGCGTGATGTAGCTTAAAAACCCCGGTAGCAGTAGCGCTAGTGTGAGCCCAGCGAGGCTGCGCGCCAACACCTCGCGTTGGATAAGTGCCGCCCATAACGCGAGTGTCGAGGTGGTGACGGTGACCGTGCTGATGCTAAGAGCGTTGGCTAACCCGACGGACGCCGCTGCGCTAGTCAATATCAGCCACCAGGTGGCAGGGCAGGTGGGTAATCGCATGAAGCCCTCGGATTAATTAAGCGGCGGCACAGGGTCAAAGAGTAGCAGACCCTCATCGTTGACCGTCGTTTGTTCAAGTTGGAAGAACTGCCGTCGGCTACGCTCAATGTACTCGATCATTTCATAGTAGCGACGGATGTTACGCACATAGATCACGGGTTCCCCGCCGCGGGCGTAGCCGTGGCGCGTTTTGCTATGCCACTCGCGCTGTTGCAATAGTGGCAGCGCTTGGCGCACATCCGCCCAGCTATCTGGGTCGCCGCCTCGCATTTCCGCGATTTTACGCGCGTCATAAAGATGCCCCAGGCCGACGTTGTAAGATGCCATCGCCATATACAAACGATCATCGCCGGTAATGCTCTCAGGCAGGCGGTCGTGAACGCTGCGTAAATAGCGTGAGCCGCCGTCGATGCTCTGTGCTGGATCGCGACGGTTTTCGATTCCCATCTCTTTCGCCGTAGGGTGGGTGAGCATCATCAGCCCGCGCACGCCGGTGGGGGAAACCGCGTCTGGGTCCCAGTGCGACTCCTGGTACCCGAGGGCGGCAAGTAGCTTCCAATCAAAGCCGGTCTTGCGGGCGGCTTCCTTGAACAGCCCCTCATAGCGCGGCAGGCGCGAATCTAGGTGGGATAGAAACGTGCGGGTGCCCACGTACTCCAAATAATCGTCGTGGCCAAAATAGCGCGACTTGAGACGTTCGAGCATGCCGCTCTCCTGAAGGTCTTCCAGGAAGCGGTTGGCGGCTTGTAAAAAGCCCAGCCCACGCCCGCTGGGTAGCGCCCACGCCATGGAAATGGGTTCGCCAATGAAAAAGCCCCGCTCGACGTTGGGGAAAAAAAGCCGGTTGAGACGAAATTGATGATCATAAATCACCGCCGCATCAAGGCTTTCGTCTTCGATTTGTGCCATGAGCTCGGCCACTTCAAGCTCGTTGGACTCTTTCCAGCTCAGCGCAGGGTGCTCGGCCTGTAGCTCGCGCAGGTTGGCCGATGTGCCTGAGGCGCTTAAGGTGCCGATCTCCAAGCCGATCAAATCGGCCGGCTCGTCAATGCCATAAATCCCCCGGCGATAGACCAAAAGCGGCTGCATGTTGATAATCGGTCGGGTGAAGTGAATGCCTGGCGTGTCAGGCGCAAGTGGCAGCCCCGCCGCGCCAAGATCGCCCCGTTCACGCACGGCAGGGAGCACACTATCCACGTGGTGGCTTGCGTCGAGGTTTAGGCTCACCCCTAAATAGTCGGCGAAGCGGCGCATCAGCTCGTACTCAAACCCTGTCGGGCCGCGGCGCCCCTCGTAGTAGGTCGTGGGTGAGGTGCGGGTATGCACCGTCATAAAATCGCGGTCTTGAATTTGGTTTAAGTGCTCGCCGGGCGGGGTGAGCGACATCGTCGGCACCATCACCAGCAACACGACGGCAATAAGCGCGTAGTAGAAGCTGGACTGGGCCGAAAAGTGGCGGCAAATCAGCGTTGTCATGGCATCTTATCGGCATTGGTCATGACGTCACGATACCCAGGCCGAGCCGGGCTGTCATCTTGCCGATTTCGTGTGTCCCACGCTTTCCAGTATCATAGGGCGTAATCAGTGTCATAAAAGAAGGTCGCCCTGCGGCTTGGTGATTTCCTGCTTGACCGTTACCCAGAACCTTTTCCTGCTTTAGAGGCTCCCTGATATGCTCGAACTGCGAGGCGCGCCCGCCCTATCTGCTTTCCGTCATGCTCGGCTACTGGAAACGCTGCGTGAACGTGTGCCCGAGGTTGAGGCGTTTACAGCGGACTATATCCATTTTATTGAACACCACGGCGAGTTGGCTGAACCCGCCCGTGAGCGTTTGGTACAGCTTCTGGATTATGCCAAAGACGATGGCACGCACAGCAGCGGCCCGGTTGAGTCACTAAACGGCGCGCAGCGTTTTTTGGTGGTGCCGCGCATCGGCACGCAGTCGCCCTGGTCATCGAAAGCGACCGATATCGCCCACAACTGTGGCGTGAGCGACGTGGCCCGTATCGAGCGCGGTATCGATTACCGCATTGCATTCAGCTCGCCGCCGGATGAAGACGCGTTCAACGCCTTGGTGGCGCTTTTACATGACCGCATGACCGAAACCGTGCTGTTTGACGCCTCTGATGCGGCGAAGCTTTTTGCCCATCACGAGCCGGCACCGTTGGGCCGAGTGGATGTGCTGAGTGGCGGGCGTGAGGCGCTGGCAACCGCCAATCGTGAGCTGGGCCTTGCTCTTGCGGATGACGAAATCGACTATCTGGTAGAGGCGTTCATCGAGCTTGACCGCAACCCCACCGATGTCGAGCTGATGATGTTCGCTCAGGCCAACTCCGAGCACTGCCGGCATAAGATATTCAACGCCGACTGGGTGATCGACGGCGAAGCGCAGTCGCATTCGCTGTTCAAGATGATCAAGAATACCTTTGCTTCCTCGCCGGATAATATTCTTTCCGCCTACAGCGATAATGCCGCGGTGATCAAGGGCTCTCACGCGGGGCGTTTTTTTCCCACGCCGTTAACCGGTGCGGATGATGAGCGAGCACAGTACGCCACCCATCAGGAGCCGATCCATATCCTGATGAAAGTGGAAACTCACAACCACCCCACGGCGATTGCGCCGTTTCCGGGGGCGGCGACCGGCTCCGGCGGCGAGATTCGCGACGAAGGCGCCACCGGTATCGGCGGCAAGCCCAAAGCGGGTCTTTCGGGCTTTACCGTCTCCAACCTGCGTATTCCTGAGTTTGTTCAGCCGTGGGAGGCGTTTGATTACGGCAAGCCAGAGCGGATGGAGTCGGCGCTTAACATTATGCTTGAGGGTCCGATTGGCGGTGCGGCGTTTAACAACGAATTTGGTCGCCCCAACCTCACCGGCTACTTCCGCACCTACGAGCAGGAATCGCTCAACGAGGGCGGAATCGAACGGCGTGGCTATCATAAACCCATCATGCTCGCCGGCGGCTATGGCAATATCCGCCCTCATCACGTTCAGAAGGGCGATATCCCGGTGGGCGGCAAGCTCATCGTGATGGGCGGCCCGGCGATGTTGATTGGTCTCGGCGGCGGTGCGGCCTCGAGCATGGCCTCCGGGGTATCGAGCGCTGATCTCGATTTTGCCTCGGTACAGCGCGAAAACCCCGAAATCGAGCGTCGCGCCCAAGAAGTCATCGACCGCTGCTGGGCACTGGGGGAGCAAAATCCCATTCGCTTTATCCACGACGTCGGTGCCGGGGGGCTTTCCAACGCCTTGCCGGAGCTGGTGAAAGATGGCGGCCGCGGCGGATTGTTTGATATTCGCGCCGTGCCTAACGCCGAGCCCGGCATGAGTCCACTGGAAATTTGGTGCAACGAGGCACAAGAGCGTTACGTGCTCGCCGTGGCAGCGGAAGATATCGACACCTTTGATGCTCTTTGCCAGCGTGAGCGCTGCCCCTACGCCGTGGTCGGAGAGGCGCTGGAAGCGCACCACTTGGAAGTCCGCGATGGCCATTTTGAGGCACAGGCCGACGAGACCAAGCCCGTCGATTTACCCATGAGCGTGCTGTTCGGCAAGCCGCCCAAAATGCAGCGCGAATTCAGCCGCCACACGCCCGAGCTTTCCGGCGTGATGCTGGATAATTTGGATTTGCGTGAAGCGATGGTCCGCGTGCTGCGCCTGCCCACGGTGGCGTCCAAAAGCTTTTTGATCACCATTGGCGACCGCTCGATTACCGGCCAGGTGGCGCGCGACCAGATGGTCGGCCCGTGGCAGGTGCCGGTGGCCGATGTCGCGGTGACCACGGCAAGCTTCGACACCCACACGGGCGAAGCGATGGCGATGGGCGAACGCCCACCGGTGGCGCTGATTAACCCGGCCGCGAGCGCGCGTCTTGCGGTGGCGGAGGCGATCACCAACCTCGCCGCCGCGCCGATAGCTAAGCTCAGCGATATCAAGCTCTCCGCCAACTGGATGAGCGCGGCTAACCACCCCGGCGAGAACCAGGCGCTGTATGACGCCGTGCATGCCGTGGGGATGGAGCTTTGCCCGGCGCTGGGCATTGCCATTCCGGTGGGCAAGGATTCGATGTCGATGCGTACCGCCTGGCAAGCGGAGAGCGCCAAAGGGGAAACCGAGGAGAAAAGCGTCACCTCGCCGCTTTCTCTGGTGGTGACCGGCTTCGCCCCGGTAACCGATGCCATGGCCACGCTGACACCCCAAATCAACTTGGAGCAGGAAGAATCCGACCTGATCTTGATCGATTTGGGCAATGGCCAAAACCGCATCGGCGGCTCGGCCTTGGCGCAAGTTTACGGCCAAGTCGGTAACGAGTGCCCGGATGTCGACGACCCGGAGGATATCAAAGCGTTTTTCGAGGTGATTCAGGGCTTAAACCGCGATGGCAAGCTGCTCGCCTACCACGACCGCAGCGACGGCGGCTTGCTGGTGACGCTGTTAGAGATGGCGTTTGCCTCTCACGCGGGCCTTGAGATCAAGCTCGACTGGCTGATCGACGAGCCGGTAGAAGCCTTCAATGCACTGTTCTCGGAAGAGCTGGGGGCGGTGATTCAGGTCAAGCGTGCCGACACCGAAGCGGCGTTGACGCAGTTCGCCATGGCAGGGATTGAAACCTGCGGCGTCATCGCCCGCCCGCGTTACGACGATCAGGTACGCGTGACGCTGTTTGAAGAGCCGCTGCTCGAAACCACTCGCCAGTTGACGCAGCGCACCTGGTCGGAGACCAGCTACCGCATGCAGGCGCTGCGTGATAACCCCGAATGCGCCAAGAACGAGTTCGATAACTTGCTGGATGCCCGCGACCCGGGGCTTTCGGCGACGCCAACGTTTGATGTCGACGAGGATATTACCGCGCCGTTTGTCAACACGGCCAAACCGGCGATGGCGGTGCTGCGCGAGCAGGGCGTCAACGGCCAGGTGGAAATGGCCTGGGCGTTCGATAAAGCGGGCTTTGACGCCGTCGACGTACACATGAGCGATATCCTCGAAGGCCGCGTCTCGCTGGACGAGTTCAAGGGCTTGGTGGCGTGTGGCGGCTTCTCCTACGGCGACGTGCTCGGCGCTGGCGGTGGCTGGGCGAAATCGGTGCTGTTTAACGAGCGTGCCCGCGAGCAGTTCGCCCGCTTCTTCCAGCGCGACGACAGCTTTTCGCTGGGCGTATGTAACGGCTGTCAGATGCTGTCGCAGCTGAAATCGCTGATTCCCGGCGCGCAAGATTGGCCCACTTTCTTGCGTAACGAATCTGAGCAGTTTGAAGCGCGGGTGGCGATGGTGCGCGTGGAGCAAAGCCCGTCGATTCTTCTGGCGGGTATGGAAGGCTCCCAAATGCCCATCGCCGTCGCCCACGGCGAAGGCCGCGCCGCGTTCCGCGACAGTGCCCATCTGCGCCACATGCAGTCGAGCCAACAGGTGGCGCTGCGCTACATCGACAACTACGGCCAAGCCACCACGCGCTACCCGGCTAACCCCAACGGCTCGCCCTCGGGCATCACTGGCCTAACCACCCCGGACGGCCGCGTGACTATCATGATGCCGCACCCAGAACGCGTGACCCGCGCGGTTACCAACTCCTGGCGCCCCGCTGAGTGGACCCAAGACGGCGCCTGGCTGCGGCTGTTCCGCAATGCCCGCGTTTGGCTCGGCTAGCGTGGTTAACTAACACGATGTCTGTCAGCCACGACCAGAAGGCGGCCACCGGGCCGCCTTCCCTGTCTTCGTCTTCTACGTCTTCGCCACCGTGCTTGCGCCCTTACCAGCGCGAGGCGGTCAAGCGTGTGGTGGCGTATTTTCGCCAATCGAGCGACCCCAGCGTGGTGGTGCTGCCCACCGGTAGCGGCAAGTCGCTGGTAATCGCGGAGCTTGCACGTTTGGCGAAGGGGCGGGTGCTGGTGCTGGCCCATGTGCGCGAGCTGGTGGAACAGAACCACGCCAAGTTTGAGGCGTACGGCTTAAAAGCGGACATCTTTAGCGCCGGGCTAAAGCGCAAAGAGGCCGCGCGCCAAGTGGTGTTTGGCTCGGTGCAATCGGTGGTGCGCAACTTGGCAAGCTTTGAGGACGCCGGCTTTACTCTGCTGGTGATTGATGAATGCCATCGTGTTTCGCTGGATGACAACGCCAGTTACCGCCAAGTGATCGATCATCTTTGCGCCCAGAACCCTACACTTAAGATTTTGGGGTTAACCGCGACGCCCTTCCGGCTGGGGCAGGGGTTTATCTACCATCGTCACCACCACGGCATGGTGCGCGGAAGTGACGACTGCTTCTTTCGCGACTGCGTGTTCGAGCAGCCGCTGCGTCTGATGGTCAAGCAGGGCTATCTGGCAAGGCCCGAGCGGCGCGATATGGCGGTGGCGCACTACGATTTCTCGGCGCTGGCGCCGGGTAGCCACGGCGTTTTTCGTGAGGAGGATTTAAACCGTGTGGTCGCGGGTAACCGCGCCACGCCGCAGATTATCGCTGATATCATTGAGCACGCGCGTGAGCGAGAAGGCGTGATGATCTTTGCCGCGACGGTCGCCCACGCCGAAGAGATCATGGGCTATCTGCCCGGTGAGCAGGCGGCGCTGATCACCGGTGGAACGGCGTCGGAGACGCGCACACGCTTGATTGAGGCATTTAAAGCGCGAGAGCTTAAGTATCTGGTTAACGTCGCCGTGCTTACGACCGGGTTCGACGCGCCTCACGTGGATTTGATTGCCATACTGCGGCCTACCGAGTCGGTGAGTCTCTATCAGCAGATTGTCGGACGCGGCCTGCGTCTTTCGCCGGGCAAGGAGGATTGCCTGGTGCTCGACTACGCCGGCAACCCTTGGGATCTTTACGCGCCGGAAGTGGGCGAACCCAAGCCCGATAGCGACAGCGAGCCGGTACAGGTGGAATGCCCTGACTGCGGCCACGCCAATCTGTTCTGGGGCAAACGCGACGGCGAACTCGTGATTGAGCATTTTGGCCGTCGCTGCCAGGGCTTGGTCGAGAGTGACAACGGCAGCCGTGGCGCGGCATCGGGCGCCTATAAAAAGCAATGTGAGTTTCGTTTTCGCTTTAAAGTGTGCAGCGACTGCGGCGCTGAAAACGATATCGCCGCGCGGCGCTGCCACGGCTGCCAGCAGCTTCTGGTCGACGCCGACGACAAGCTTAAAGACGCTTTGAAGCTCAAAGATGCTCGGGTGCTGAGGGTTAGCGGTATGCAGCTCGAAGCCACCGCCAACGGGCGAGGACTACCGCGCTTGAAAGTGACGTATTTCGATGAGGATGGCACTACCCTCGCCGAGTGGTTTGCGCTGGAAACGCCGGCCCAGCGTCGTGCGTTTTACGTCGCTTTTCTACGCGACCACCTACGTGCCCCCGGGAGTGGATGGCAGCCAACGACACCCGAGGAGGTCATCGCCGAGCAGCGCCGCCTGCGCCACCCGGATTTTGTCGTCGGCCGTAAGGTAGGGCGGCATTTTCAAATCCGCGATAAGCTGTTTGACTACCAAGGGCGCTTTCGCAAAGCGGTGGAGGCGTATTAACGTGTGCAACCAAGAGAGTCGACCCGCGTGAGCGAGACGCCTGAGATCAGTGAACCGATAGCCGACGGCGACGCCGCTGTGACACAAGCGGTGGCGCGGCTGTTTGATGAGCCGATTACAAAGCTGCCGGAGGATTTGTATATTCCGCCGGAAGCGCTGCGGGTGTTTCTGGAGGCCTTCGAAGGGCCGCTGGATTTGCTGCTGTATCTTATTCGGCGCCAAAACCTGGATATTCTTAATATCAACGTCGCCGCTATTACTCATCAGTACATCGAATACGTCGAGCTGATGAAGGCGATGGAGATTGAGCTGGCCGGTGAGTATCTGCTGATGGCGGCGATGCTCGCCGAGATCAAATCGCGCACGCTGCTGCCGCGCCCGCCCAAGGAAGAGGGCGACGAGGAGGAAGACCCCCGCGCTGAACTCATTCGGCGGTTGCAAGAGTACGAACGCCTCAAAGAAGCGGCGGAATCACTCGATACGCTGCCGCGCATGGGGCGCGACTGGTTCAGCGTGCAAGCGGGGTTGCCGCCGTTGGAATCGCGCGTCGTTCACCCCGAGGTCGAGCTGGACGAACTTCTCGGCGCACTTGCCGGGCTTCTCAAACGCGCCGAGCTGACCCAGACGCACCAGATCACCCGCGAAGTGCTCTCCACCCGCGAGCGGATGCTTGTGATTATGGAACACCTGCAGCGCGCGCCCGGCCGCTATACGCCCTTTGAGGCACTTTTTACCCTGGAAGAGGGCCGCGCTGGGGTGGTGGTCACGTTTATGGCCATTTTGGAGTTGGCCAAAGAAGCGATGATCGAAATTGTACAAAATGCCCCGCTCTCACCCATCCACGTGCGAGCGCGGCAAGTGGCGCCAGAAGGTCCTATCGAGGTGACGGAAGGCGGTGAAGGCGTTGCTGATGGAACCTCTTTTGATGAAAGCCCCTTTGATGAAACCCCGTTCGAGGACATGAGATGAGCGATCACGGGGCAACGACCTTAGACGATATTCTCGAAGCCGCGCTGCTTGCCGCCGGTGAGCCGCTAGCACTTGAGCGGTTAGAAACGCTGTTTCTGGATGCCGAATGCCCGCCGAGAGGTGATATCAAACAGGCACTTTCGCGCCTGGAGCGCCGGCACGTTAACGGTGCGTTAGAGCTCATCGAAACCGCCTCGGGCTATCAGCTGCGCATTCGCCCACGGCTGTCCCCCTGGGTGTCGCGGCTGTGGGACGAGCGCCCACAGCGCTACTCGCGGGCGCTATTAGAGACACTGGCGCTGATTGCCTACCGCCAGCCGGTAACCCGCGGTGATATCGAAGAGGTACGCGGGGTAAGCGTGTCGAGCTCGATTGTTCGTACGCTGATGGAGCGCGGCTGGATTCGTGTGGTGGGGCATCGTGATGTGCCGGGTCGTCCGGCGGTTTACGCCACCACGCGCGGTTTTTTAGACGACTTCGGCCTGAAAACCTTGGATGCGTTGCCGCCGATGCATGCGCTTACGGCAGCGGCGACGGCGGATGACGAAAGCCTTGACAGCGGCGCTGCAGAATTACCCCTAGACGTCGACGATAAAACGGGGCAGGATGCGCCCCCTGAGACGGCCGAGAAGGCCGACCCACACGCCGAGACGGCGTTAAACTCGCCGCTGAGCTTTGCCGATTTGGAAGCACGGCTAGCGGCACGTGCGCAGCGCGGCGATGAGCCCGAACGCACGTCGACAGAAGAGAAATCAGATGAGCATGAATCAGGACAGTAACACCTCCCCCGTCACCAGTGAAAAGCTGCAAAAAGTCCTCGCACGCGCCGGGCTAGGTTCGCGCCGTGAGATGGAAAAAGCCATCGCCGATGGCCGGGTGCGGGTGAACAATCAGGTCGCGAAACTAGGTGATCGCGTCGAGCTGCGTGACAAGGTGACCTTTGATGAGCGTCCGGTCACCCTGCGCACTGAAGAAGAAACGCCGCGCCGTGTGATCATGTACAACAAGCCCGAAGGCGAGCTGTGCACGCGTAAAGACCCGGAAGGGCGTCGCACCGTGTTTGATCGCCTACCGCGCTTGAAAGGCGAGCGTTGGATTGCCATTGGGCGGCTGGATATCAACACCAGCGGCCTGTTGCTCTTCACCACCGACGGCGAGCTAGCCAACCGACTGATGCACCCCTCCACCCAGGTCGAGCGTGAATACGCCGTGCGGGTGATGGGCGAGGTGAAAAAAGAGCACCTCGTCGCAATGGTCGACGGGGTAATGCTGGAAGACGGTCCCGCGCGCTTTACTGACGTGCAGGAGTTCGGCGGCGAAGGCATTAACACCTGGTTCCACGTGGTCATTTTGGAAGGCCGCAACCGCGAGGTTCGCCGCCTGTGGGAGTCGCAAGGGCTGACGGTGAGCCGCTTGAAGCGCGTGCGCTACGGCAACATCTTCCTCGATAAGCGCGCCAAAGCCGGTGAGTGGGTAGAACTGGGGCAGGATGAAGTCGATGATCTGGCCACCCTGGCGGGCCTTGAATCGCGTAAAGTGCCGGAGTTGACGCCGGATGAGAAAAACCGCTGGAGCCGCGACAAGAACAAACGTCGTCCGGTTCAAGCCATGCGTAAGCCCGGTATGCATAAAACGACGCATAAAAATAAGCGTCGCTAAGCAATAAAAAGCAAAGAGAAAGACGAAAAGGCTTGCGGATGCCACCCCGTATCCGTAAGATATGCATCCGTTCGGGCGGGTCGTTAGCTCAGTTGGTAGAGCAGTTGACTTTTAATCAATTGGTCGTAGGTTCGAATCCTACACGACCCACCAATCCCGAATGATGTAGTAAGTGGTGTAAGACCGCTAGAAAGGGTCGTTAGCTCAGTTGGTAGAGCAGTTGACTTTTAATCAATTGGTCGTAGGTTCGAATCCTACACGACCCACCAGATTCAACGCCCCTGGCAGCTTGCTGCCAGGGGCGTTTTGCTGTGAGGGCGGAAAATAGAGGGTCGTTACGTGACATGCATATGACAATTGCCCTTGCAGCATGCAACATTTTGCTAGCAGAATAGTCTAAAATCGCGAAACGATCAGGCCATCCATCGCGAGAGACGCAACGGCTGGCCGCTTAGGCGCGGCGCATGCGGAGTGCATACGCTGCGGTCGATGTTTAACAGGGGGATTCCCTGTTTGTCACAGTGGTAGACACGATGACGATTATGACTTCTCAAGCGGAGCTCGATACGCAGTTCCCTAGTGCATACTGCCCCACGCGGATTCCCGCGGAAGATCAGGCGCGTGTTGAAGAAATTAAGCGCCTGCTAGAAGCACACAACGCTGTGCTGGTAGCGCACTACTATACCGACGATGCCATTCAGCAGCTGGCCGAAGAGACCGGCGGTTGTGTGGCGGATTCTCTCGAAATGGCACGCTTTGGCGCCCGTCACGACGCGACGACCTTAGTGGTCGCGGGTGTGCGCTTTATGGGCGAGACGGCCAAGATTCTCTCACCGGAAAAGCGCGTGTTGATGCCCACGCTAGAGGCGACTTGCTCGCTGGATATCGGCTGCCCGGCGGATGAGTTCAGCGCGTTTTGCGATGCGCACCCTGACCGTACCGTGGTGGTCTACGCCAATACATCGGCGGCGGTGAAAGCGCGCGCCGACTGGGTAGTAACTTCATCCATCGCGGTTGATGTGATTGAGCATTTGCAGGCGAAAGGCGAGAAGATTCTGTGGGCACCGGATAAACACCTGGGTGGCTACATTCAGAAAAAAACCGGCGCCGATATGCTGATGTGGGATGGTGCTTGTATCGTCCACGAAGAGTTTAAAGCCAAAGGTGTAGAAGATTTAAAGCGCCTTTACCCGGACGCGGCGGTGCTCGTCCACCCCGAGTCGCCCGAGCCGGTGGTTCAGCTTGCCGATGTCGCGGGCTCGACCTCGCAGTTGATCAAAGCCGCGCAAACGCTGCCCAACGATAAGCTGATCGTGGCCACCGACCGCGGTATCTTCTTTAAGATGCAGCAAGCCGTACCGGAGAAGACGCTGTTTGAGGCCCCCACCGCCGGTAACGGCGCGACCTGTCGTAGCTGCGCGCACTGCCCGTGGATGGCGATGAACGCGCTAGACAATCTCGCCGGCGCATTGCGCAAAGGCACTGGCGAAGTGTTTGTCGATGACACGCTTCGCCAACAAGCGCTCAAGCCGTTGGAGCGCATGCTTAACTTTCAGCGCTAATCGCTATCAGCCTTTAATCCCCAGCGCTCTAACCCCCTAGCGAAACTTATCGAGCGCCTCGCGGTATTGAATAAATGCCTCGCGGCGCTGCTCGATGCGCCCCAACACTCGCGTGTCGTTCTCTTGCTCGGCAACATCGCGTGCGATATCAAGCTGACGAATACCGCGGTCCACACGGCCGGTCAGTTGTAAATACTCCGCGCGGGCTAAATGCCCCCAGCCACTATGATCGCTGCGCCCGGCGGCTTCGGCCAGCAAGTTGAAGGCTTGCGGTGTCTCAGGATGTTCGGCGGTAATGTCACGCAGCAAGTCAAACGCCGCAGATGGGTCGCGCTGTAGCTGCGCCTCGGCAAGAATCAGTTGAGCAGGCAGATAGCCTGGCATTAAGCGAAGCAAGTGCTGGCTGCGCTCAATGGCATCCTCAAAGCGGCGCTCTTCTAAGGCAACGTGGGCGGCAGAGGCGGGCAGGGCGGTATAATCTGGGTGCGCGCGCGATAGGCGGTCGAGGGTTTGCAGTGCCTGTTCGGTATGCCCGTTGCGTGCAGCAATGAGCGCGTCAAGGTAGGTAATGGCGGCATCGTCTGCGTTTTCTTGGCGCAAGCGTGTAATGGCTTGCTGCGGGTCGTTGGCGTGAATATGCAAAAGTGCACGGCCGCGCATCATGTCGTAGAGCGTATCGCTACGGCGCGAATCGCTCACGCCAAGTTGCGCGGCACGGGCCTGTGTATCGCTTAAGCGGTTTTCGCTGATGGGGTGGGTGAGCAGAAACTCGGGCGGGGTGCCGCCTTGTAGCCTTGCCATGCGCTGCATGTCACGAAACATCCGCACCATCGCATCGGGGTCGTAACCTGCAGCCGCAAGTGCTTGCAGGCCGACGTGATCGGCTTCTTCTTCATAGCGCCGCGAATAGGCGAGCTGATCTTGCAAAAGCGCTGCCTGTGACCCCATCGCCGCCGCAATCCCCGCATCGCCCGCGCCACTGGCAGCAATTATCATGCCCGCGAGCATGGCCGCCATGGCGGGGATTTGGGTCTGCTCGGCGCGGGCCGTACCACGCGCGTAGTGGCGCTGGGCGATGTGGCCGAGTTCATGGGCGATCACCGAGGCAAAGGCGCCCTCATCTTCAGCAAAGGCGAATAGCCCCGCATTTACGCCAATCACTCCGCCCGGCACGGCAAACGCATTCAGCGAGGGACTATCGACCATCACCGTGACAGTATCGATACCGTTAATATGGCTGTGGGGGGCCAGGCGCGCGACTAAGCGATCAAGGTAGTGATGGACGATAGGGTCCTGCCATTGCGGCGCTTGAGCGCGGAACTGCCGCAACCAAGCGCGGCCTAAGCGGGTCTCCTCGCTGGTTACTGTTGATGAAGCGGTGCTTAACGTGGGCAGTTGGTAGCCGCCTGATTGATAGACACCCTGTGCCGCGCCGCCTGTGCTGTAAAATAGCGTACTGGCTGTCAGGGCGGCGGCACAAAGCCACCCGTAGCGAGCGAGACGAAGACGTGGCATAGCATCCTCTTGCATGGTAGTAAGCAGCGGGGTTACGTCAGCCGTGTTGACGACGGCGTAGCCAATAATATGACATTGATTCACGGTGAGAAGTGCCGTTAAATCGTAACCGTTTGGCTTTGGGTATTGATGTCTCGCATCATGCCACATAAATGCACAATATAGCGGGGTTGGGAATGTCGAAAGAGACGATGACGGAATCACGTAGTATCGGCGAGCCTGATGCGCTGTTGGATGCGAGCGGTTTGCACTGTCCGCTACCGCTACTCAAAGCAAAACAAAGGTTGGCCTCGTTAGAAGAAGGTAAACTGCTTGAGGTGCGCGCAACCGATGCCGGTTCATGGCGCGATATGGCGTCATTCACTGAGCAGAGTGCACATACGTTAGAAGCACGTGAGGAGCGTGAAGGCATCTATTATTACTGGATTCGTAAGGCTGGGGTGAGTGCGCCATGACCATGCGCACTATCTTTAAAAGTTGGATAGAGCGCTATTTTTCTGATGAGGAAGCGATCATCCTGCTGCTGGTATTGGTCGCAGGTTTTGCGGCCATTATCTGGTTTGGTCGCATGTTGGCACCGTTTTTTACGGCGTTGATTATTGCCTTTCTGCTGCAGGGGGCGGTGAGCGCGTTAACGCGCCGACGTGTGCCGCACCTGCTGGCCGTATTGATCGTCTTCTTGGCTTTTATTAGTGTCTTGTTGACCTTGGCGTTCATTCTCATGCCGTTAATTTGGAACCAGCTGGTGGGGCTGGTGCAAGAGACGCCCAGAATGTTTGCCAGTGGCCAAGATTGGTTGGATGCGCTGCAGTCGCGCTACCCCAACTTGATCACGCCGGATCAAATGCAGAGTTGGATTGGCGTTGCCAGCCGCGAAATCAGCCAGCTAGGGCAGCGGGCATTAACGCTTTCGTTGGCTTCGCTTGGCAACATTATGGCGCTGATCATCTACCTTGTTTTAGTGCCTATTCTGGTCTTTTTCATGCTCAAGGATCGCGACAAGTTGGTGGGGTTTATCCTTTCATTGCTCCCCCAAAAGCGCGATTTAATGACGCGCATCTGGCACGAAATGGATGCACAAATCGCCAACTACATTCGCGGTAAGTTCATTGAAATCATTATCGTGGGGTCGGTCGCGTTTTTCACCTTTGCCTATTTTGGTTTGCCGTATTCGGCGCTTTTAGCGGTGTTAGTGGGTTTTTCCGTACTTGTGCCCTATATCGGCGCGGCGGTGGCCACGCTTCCGGTGGCGGCGGTGGCAGGCTTTCACTTCGGTATTAGTGATGCGTTTGTTTATGTGTTGATTGCCTACGGTGTCATTCAGGCGCTTGACGGCAATGTGCTATCACCGATTCTGTTTTCGGAAACGAACAATATTCACCCGGTCTCGATTATTGTCGCTGTGCTGTTTTTTGGCGGGATTTGGGGGTTTTGGGGCATTTTTTTCGCCATCCCATTGGCAACGCTGCTTAAAGCGCTGGTATATGCGTGGCCGCGTGGGTTACATGACCGCGGTGAAGGGCGAGGAAAGAGCGTGCCTCAACGCGTAAAAGAAGATGAGCCGGCAGCGCTTTAGCGCGGTCAATGTGCGAATGCTGTCGCACGTTGACCACTGAGGTTATAAAGGGCTGTGTGCCTAGCTTGTTGAGTGCTTAGTTGTTGAATACTCAGTTGTTAAGTGATCTGTTAGTGATCAGTTGTCGAGCGCTTTCGCTGCGTCTAACACCTCATCCACGTGACCGGGTACTTTGACACCGCGCCACTCTTGCGCGAGTTTGCCGTCCGAGTCGATCAAAAACGTGCTGCGCTCAATGCCCAGATGTTCTTTGCCGTACATCTTTTTGAGCTTGATGACGTCAAATAGCTGGCAGACGGTTTCGTCTTTGTCCGAAATCAGGTCAAAGTTGAAATCTTGCTTGGCTTTAAAATTCTCTTGGGCACGAATGCCATCGCGCGAGACGCCAATAATCACTGTATTAGCGGCGTCAAACTGCGGTTTGCGGTCGCGAAAGTCGCCGCCCTCCGTGGTGCAGCCAGGGGTGCTGGCTTTAGGGTAGAAGTACACCACCACTTGCTGACCGCGTAGTTCGGATAGCGTAACGGTTTTATCGCCGGTAGCCGGGGCGGAAAAATCAGGAACGGGTTGGCCAATCTCAACGCTCATAGCGGACTCCTTATTAAGGTCAAAGACCGTATGATTACACGCAAGTAGCGTTGCGCTGTCAAAGTTAAGCACCCAAAACACCACGCGCGACTGAGCATAATGGAAGCGCGCTAGTGAAATATGCCCAAGCCGGCCGCTTTGCGCTGTACAGGGTCGAGTCGCCTGAGTACCATTTGCACTTATTGTTCGCCCACAAGCGGCGCACGCATACCCTTATTTGACGTTGAGGAAAAAACGGATGATCACAGGCAGCATTGTCGCCCTAGCGACGCCGATGAAAGTCAATGGCGACATCGACTGGGAGGCGCTTCGTCGTCTGGTGAACTTCCACCTTGAAAACGGTACCGATGGCATTGTGGCCGCAGGGACAACCGGCGAGCCCACGACTATGTCATTTGCCGAGCACTTTGACGTGATTCGAAGCGTCGTGGAAGAAGTCAACGGACGTATTCCCGTGATCGCCGGTACGGGCGCAAACGCTACCTCCGAAGCGGTGGAGCTGGCGCGATACGCTTCAGAGGTGGGTGCGGATTACTGCCTCTCGGTTTGCCCCTACTACAACAAGCCGACCCAAGAAGGCTTGTACCAGCACTTCAAAGCGGTAGCCGAAGGCAGCAAACTGCCGGTGATTATGTACAACGTGCCGGGCCGTACCTGCTCCGATCTCTACAATGAAACCGTAGTCCGCTTGGCCGAGATAGAGAATATTATCGGCCTGAAAGACGCCACCGGTAACCTGGAGCGCGCTGAAGATTTGGTCAGCCGCGTGAAAGGTAGCGGCTTTATGCTTTACTCCGGTGACGACGCCACTGCCTGTGATTTCATGCTGATGGGCGGCCACGGCGATATTTCGGTGACGGCCAATGTCGCTCCTAAAGCGATGCACGATCTTTGTGCCGCCGCGGTGTCCGGGGATGCTGACAAAGCGCACCAGATCAACACCCGTTTAATGCCGCTGCACACCAACTTGGGCATTGAATCCAACCCGATTCCGGTGAAATGGGCGCTCAATCGCATGGGCTACGCCGATGCCGGCATCCGCTTACCCCTGACGTGGTTATCCGAAAAGTATCACGCCACCGTGAGTGAGGCGCTTCAGCTTGCCGGTGTGGTTGAAGAATAATCCTGTCGAGGCGTTCACGTTGGCTTGGTGCTAAAGCGTGTGCCTGGCCCCCATTTTTTGAATACTAAGGTGGCTTGATGAGTTCTGCGCTTAAAATCTCGGCGTTTAAAACCCCCGCGCTTAAATGGATCCCGCTGGCACTGGTAACGGCGATGGCGCTGTCAGGCTGCGCGCGGGAAGGCTTCTATGATGATCGCAACCTCGATTATGTCGATGTCGAGCCGGGATCCCCGCTGAGCCTGCCCGAAAGCCGCAACCCCCAGCGCTTTGGTGATGCGCTGCCAGTGCCCGAGGTGACGAGCCCATCGCGTTTAAGTGAACCCAGCGATGTGCGCCCGCCGCAGCCGCTTACCCTTGCCGGCGGCATCGAATCAGCGTTTGTAGAGTCGCGAGAAATTGGTGATCAACGCTGGTTGGTGGTTGCGGCAGATGCGGGCACGGTTTGGCCGCTGCTTGAGTCGTTTGTGCGCTCCCAGCCGGTTGATGTGACCCGTGTCAGCCCCTCACAAGGGGTTATCAACTTGGCGCAGGGGCAAATCAGCCTGCAAAGCGCATTGCGTGCCGGGCACAGCGAAGTACGTTGTGAGCAACAAGGCACATCGCTTGCGAGCTGCCTTAACGCGCTTGACGACTACCTCAGCGCGCGCGCCAGTACCGAGGGGACGCTGTCATCGTCGCTCAATGCGCAGCGCTATGCCGATCAAAAGTCGCTGGCGTTCCGCCAAGAAGGTGGGCAGTGGGCGGTAAACATTCCGTATCAGGCCGACCGCGTTTGGGCAGAGCTTGACCATTTTCTTGCATTGGATTTTGACGTTGAAGGCCAACGCGAGCTGATTGAAGCGCGCCCATCGGACTATGCCTTTGTGGTGGACTACACGCCGCGCGAGCTGCGTGACTTCGGGTTGTGGACGCGGATGATGAACCCATTGACCAATACCTCGCCCTACCGGGTGCGCCTGACGCTTGAACCCCGTGGCGAACAGGTCGTGCTGCGTGCGCAAAATTCTGGTGAACGTGATCTCAGCGCCGAGCATCAGCGCGAGTTGTTAGAGCGCGTGGCTGGTTATTTACGCTAAATTATTTACCCCTTCGACTCTCTCGGAGCCTTCATGGAAAAGCGCCAAGAACTTTATGCCGGTAAGGCAAAGTCTGTATATACCACCGACGATCCTGATTTGCTGGTACTCCACTTTCGCGACGATACCAGTGCCTTCGATGGTAAAAAGAAAGAGGCGCTTGCGCGAAAAGGCCTAGTCAACAATGTCTTTAACGCCTTTATTATGGAGCGCCTTGAAGACGCTGGCATTCCGACGCACTTTGAAAAGCGCCTCTCGAACACCGAAAGCCTTGTCAAGAAGATGGAAATGGTTCCGGTGGAGTGCGTGGTGCGTAATATTGCCGCCGGTAGCCTGGTGAAACGCCTAGGTGTGGAGGAGGGCATGACTCTTACGCCGCCTACGTTCGAACTGTTTTTGAAAAACGACGAGAAAGGCGACCCGATGATTAACGAGTCGCTGGCGGAGACCTTCGGCTGGGCCAAGCCTGAGCAACTGACAAAAATGAAAGACCTCACGTTTAAGGTCAATCACGTGCTTAAGCAGCTATTTGCCGAAGGCGGTATGCTCTTGGTGGATTACAAGCTGGAGTTTGGCGTTTTCAATGGCCAGGTCATTCTGGGAGATGAGTTCTCCCCCGACGGTTGCCGCCTATGGGATGCCGATACGCGGGAAAAAATGGATAAGGACCGCTTCCGCCAAGGACTTGGCGGCGTGATCGAGGCTTACGAAGAGGTGGGCCGCCGTATCGGTATTACCTTTCCGGCATAAGTGAGCTTTCCGTTTTATACCGCTTCAATGGCCACAACTGCTAAGGTTGTGGCCTTTTTGTTGTCAGCGGCTTTGTGATCCCATGCCTGAAACTTAACGTCCACATCGCGTAACCTTACGCCGTAGATGCGCTCGCTTGCGGCATCCCGTTGGTACGCCGGGCGTGGGTCTTGGCTAAGCACTTGCGTAATCAGCGCTTGTAGCGAGTCGCTATCATCGCGCTGCGCGAGCACGTTTAGCGCCTGTGGCTGAAAGACGACGTCAACATTTGGCGGTGGGGTTGGGGCAAACCCAGCGCTGGCATCAGGCTTGGCTTCTGCCCACGGCAGATAAGGCTTGATATCCAACACTGGGGTGCCACTTACCAAGTCGCAGCCAGCAAGGGTGAGGCGTACACCGCGCTGGGTATCAATATGCTTAAGCGCGAGAAGGGAGAGCCCCAAACGGTTAGGCCGATTGGGGCTACGGCTGGCAAAAACCCCGACCTTCCGGTTGCCGCCTAAGCGCGGTGGGCGCACCAGCGGGCTCCATGTGGGCGGGTTCTGGTGGAAAATAAAACTGACCCAGAGGTGACTGACCGTTTCCAACCCGCGCACGCTAAGCGGGTCGTTATAGGGCGCGACGAGCGTCAACGTAGCGCTAGCCGCGGGGGTAAGGCCGGGTTGGCGCGGCACACCAAATTTATCCGGGTAGTCGCTATCGATGTAGCCAATCGGCGAGAGGGTGAAATCCATCGCTTCGTTCATTCCATCGTTAGAGGGTAAAGGCGTCAAAATACGCGCAAAGGGGTGTGAAGCGTGTGTCAGTATAAGGTAAGTTGGGTTCTTCTATCGGATAGGCAAGATACAACGAGGCAATTATGACCGAAGCGTTAGCACCGTCTCCATCGACGGTCGCGCCGCGCGTCGTGTATCGACAAGCGCTGGCGCGTGATGCCGCCGATCAAGCTGAAGTGTTCTACCATGCGGTGATGCAAGGTGCTGCGAATCACTACTCACTAACTGAGCGGCGTGCCTGGGCGAATGTGCTGCCGCGTGAAGCCAGCGCCTGGGCGGCGCGGCATCCGCTTTACACGGTCCTGGTGGCAACCTGCGATGGTCGATGTGTGGGATTCTTGGAACTCGACACAATCGTTGGGCGCGTCGAGACGCTCTACGTTTGGCCATCGCTTACCGGGCGTGGTATCGGCACTACCTTGCTTATCCACGCCGAACGGTTGCTGTTAGAAGCCGGGCGCGGGGCCATTGAGATTGAAGCGAGCCTCTTGCTGTATGAACGTTTAGAGCGGCGCGGCTGGCAAAACCTCGGCGAACGATGGGTAGAACGCGGCGGCGCGCAGTTACAGCGCTTCCACTTGCGCAAGCCGCTGCTCGCCGTGGAGACCTGATCCTCTCAATAACGATCTCAGCCAGAGGCTTCCACGGTGCTTTTATAAAAGTCGGCTCAGGGAGAGTAAGTGCGCGTGATGCGCATGGACAGATCGATGGACGTTACGTCTTTGGTCAGCGCGCCGCTTGAAATGCAATCCACACCGGTGTCCGCAATCGCTTTGAGTGTCGTGGCATTGACGTTGCCTGAGGCTTCTAGGGCGGTGCGCCCGTTTCCCCGCTTGACCGCTTCGCGCAGTTCGTCGAGCGAAAAATTGTCGAGCATGACGACATCAGCCCCGGCGTCAAGCGCTTGATCCAGTTCGTCAAAGGTCTCCACCTCCACCTCGACCGGTACATCGCTGGCAAGCTTGCGCGCTTCCTTCACGGCGTCGGCAATGCCGCCGCAGGCAGCAATATGATTCTCCTTAATTAAAAACGCATCCCATAGCCCAATACGGTGATTATGTCCGCCACCGCAGGTGACGGCATATTTTTGCGCCAAGCGCATATTGGGTAGGGTTTTGCGTGTATCGAGTAGACGCACGCCTGTGCTGGCGATCAAATCGACATAGCGACGCGTGGTGGTGGCCGTGCCCGAAAGCGTTTGCAGCACGTTAAGCGCCGCACGTTCGCCGGTCAGCAGGCTTCGCGCCGGGCCTTCGAGGCGCAAAAAGCATTGGTCTGCGGCCAAGCGGTCGCCATCGGCGGCTTCCCACGTCAGTACCACGCGGCTATCCAGGCGGCGGAAAATCTCATCCACCCAGGCAACGCCGCAAAGCACAGCATTATCACGGGTGATAACGTGCGCTTCTGCCCATTGGGATTCAGGAATTAATTGGGCGGTAATATCGCCGGGCCCCACGTCTTCAGAGAGCAAGTGGGCGGCGTTAGCGCGGATCTCTTCGGCAAGAGCGGTATAGTAATGCATAGAACGTGTAAATCCCTGAGCGTGGGTTTGCGTATAGCACCATTATAGTGAAAGAACGCACGTAACGTCATAGGCGTGCGAAACAGGGAACAGGAGTGCCGAGTGGTCAGTTCTTCACAAGAGAATTCTTCAAAAGACGATTTTTCACAAAGCGCGACGTGGTGGCCCAAGGCGCGGGTTGTGGAATCGCCTAACGCGGATGAGCGCCCCAATGGCGACGTTTCGTTGGTTGTGCTGCACGCCATCAGTTTGCCGCCGGGTCAGTTTGGTGGCGATGCCATTGAGGCGCTGTTCACCAATCGCCTTGCGCCTAATGATCATTCTTTTTTCGCCAGCATTGCATCGCTTCGCGTGTCGGCGCACTTTTTGATTCGCCGCGGGGGGGAATGCGTGCAGTTTGTGGATACGCAGCGCCGCGCGTGGCATGCGGGGCGATCACGCTGGTGGGATGCGCGGCAAGGGGAGACGCGCCAAGCGCTCAATGACTTTTCGTTGGGTATCGAGCTTGAAGGCGACGACGCGACGCCCTTCACTAAGGCGCAGTACACCACCTTAGCGCAGCTCGTTACCTGGTTGATGGCGCGCTATCCCGCACTTGACTCCAAACGCATCACCAGCCACGCACACGTTGCGCCGCTGCGTAAGACGGACCCCGGCCCCGCGTTCGATTGGGCTTACTTCCGTCAGCGATTGGTCAGAGGTAACGAATGAACGCGGTCGACAATAAAACGGTAGTTTAACTACATTTGTGACCTAAGTGGCGGCCTGCCGCACTTACGTTAAAAAGTGCTTATGCTGCGGTGCAATATGTTGTTTTTGGGCAGATTTTGCCGTTTTTTGCAATTGGCAGCGCGGCCACTTTGCGGTATCTTCAGCGATACAAAAGACTAATTTTAACCAACATTATGTAGCTTAACTACATTCAAGATGCACTAAGTACTACTTAATGTCTTGAATGTAGAGAAAAAACTTCCTCACGCTGGCCACTGTGCCGGTGGTGATGGGTTTGCGGCAGCCGATGAAGGCCGCATGCCTAGACCCCTAGCGGTTAGCGGGGGTCACTGTCATTTATCGTCATTCGGAGAGACCTCTATGAGTCTGGAGACAAGAGAAGATCTCGATCCGACCGAAACCACGGAGTGGCTAGAATCCCTGGAATCGGTACTGGATCGTGAGGGCGAAGAGCGCGCCCGCTACCTGATGACCCGCTTGGCGGATCGTATGCGCCGAGACGGTATGAAGGTGCCCTTCTCAGTGACGACCCCGCACCGCAATACGCTTCCCGTTCACCGTGAAGCGCCGATGCCGGGCGATCTGTTTATGGAGCGCCGCATCCGCTCCTTAATTCGCTACAACGCGATCGCGCAGGTCATTCGTAATAACCGCGCCAAACCCGGTTTGGGTGGGCATATTGCCAGCTTTATGTCCTCCGCGACGCTTTACGATGTCGGCTTTAACCACTTCTTCCGCGCGCCCAACGGCGATTTCGAAGGTGACCTGGTTTACATTCAGGGGCACGTTGCGCCCGGTATCTACGCGCGTTCATTCCTGGAGGGCCGGTTAAACGAAGAGCAGATGGACAAATTCCGTCAGGAAGTTGACGGCGGTGGTCTTTCGTCTTACCCGCACCCGTGGCTGATGCCGGATTACTGGCAGTTCCCCACGGTGTCCATGGGCTTGGGGCCGATCATGGCGATCTACCAAGCCCACGTCATGAAGTATCTTGATTCGCGTGAAATGAAGGACATGCAGGATCGCAAGATCTGGTGCTTCATGGGCGATGGCGAGTGCGACGAGCCGGAATCCCTCGGCGCGATCTCGCTGGCCGGACGCGAAAATCTCGATAACCTGATCTTCGTGATCAACTGTAACCTGCAGCGTCTTGATGGCCCAGTGCGTG
Source organism: Pseudomonadota bacterium (assembly GCA_051746485.1). GTDB lineage: Bacteria > Pseudomonadota > Gammaproteobacteria > Pseudomonadales > Halomonadaceae > Vreelandella. Next base: position 35,980 of record JBNJFC010000001.1, on the reverse strand, counting down.
GTAACTCGCGCGTGATGGACGAGCTCGAAGGCGTCTTCCGCGGGGCGGGTTGGAACGTGTTGAAGGTCGTCTGGGGACGCCATTGGGATCCGCTGTTCGAGCAAGATAAAAAAGGCGTGCTGCAAAAGCGCATGGACGAAGCGGTCGACGGCGAGTACCAGAACTACAAAGCCAACGGCGGTGGCTATACCCGCGAGCATTTCTTCGGCAAGTATCCCGAAACCGAAGCCATGGTCAACAATATGTCCGACGAGGACATCTGGAAGCTCAACCGTGGCGGCCATGACCCGTTCAAGGTGTATGCGGCTTATCACGAAGCGGTAAACAACGCTGCTGGCAAGCCGACGGTCATTCTCGCGCATACGGTGAAAGGCTACGGCATGGGTAGCGGCGATGGCGAAGCGGCCAACGAAGCGCACCAGGTCAAGAGCATGGAGCACGAAGCGCTGAAGACATTCCGTGATCGCTTCGGTATTCCGCTCACCGATGAGCAGCTCAAAGAAGTGCCTTATTACAAGCCGGATGATGACTCCCCCGAGCTTAAATACATGCACTTGCAGCGCGAACGTCTCGGTGGCTACCTGCCCCAGCGCCGCGCAGACTTTGAGTCGCTGCCGATCCCGGCGCTGGAGGATAAAACCTTTGCCTCGCAGATGGGTGGCTCCAAAGGGCGTGAAGTCTCGACCACTATGGCCTTTGTGCGGATTCTCAACGGCTTGGTCAAAGACAAGAAAATCGGTAAGCAGGTGGTGCCCATCATTCCCGATGAGGCGCGCACCTTCGGCATGGAAGGCATGTTCCGCCAGCTCGGCATCTACACCTCAGAAGGCCAGAAGTACGAGCCGGTCGATAAAGGCCAGATCATGTTCTACCGCGAGGATAAGAAGGGCCAAATCCTCGAAGAAGGCATCAGCGAAGCCGGGGCGATGTCGGCGTGGATTGCGGCGGCGACGTCCTACAGCAACCACAATTTGCCACTTTTGCCGTTTTATGTGTACTACTCCATGTTCGGCTTCCAGCGTATTGGCGATCTCGCTTGGGCGGCGGGTGATCTGCAGGCACGCGGCTTTATGGTCGGCGGCACCGCCGGGCGTACCACGCTCAACGGTGAAGGCTTGCAGCACCAAGATGGTCATAGCTTGATTCAGGCCTCCACCATCCCCAACTGCCGTAGCTACGACCCGACGTACGGTCACGAAGTGGCGGTCATCATGCAGGATGGTTTGAAGCGCATGTTCACTGATAAGGAGAACTGCTTCTACTACCTGACCGTGATGAACGAAAACTACGAGCATCCGGCACTCGACGACGTGCCTGCCGATGATATCGTTAAAGGCATGTATTTGCTGCGCGAAACGAAAGGTAAAAAAGGCCGCGTTCAGCTGATGGGCTCTGGCACCATCCTGCGTGAAGTCGAAGCGGCCGCCGAGCTCTTGGAAAACGACTGGGGCGTGGGTGCTGATATTTGGAGCGTGCCCAGCTTTAATGAGCTGCGCCGCGAAGCACTGCTGATTGAACGGACCGCTTTCTTAAACCCAGACGATGAAGCACCTAAGCCGCACGTTACCCAGTGTTTGGAAGGTCGCGATGGTCCAGCGATTGCCGCCACCGACTACATGAAGCTCTACGCTGATCAGGTGCGCGCTTGGGTACCCACCGACTACAGCGTGCTTGGCACCGACGGTTTTGGCCGTTCGGATACCCGCGAGAAGCTGCGCTACTTCTTTGAAGTGGATCGCTACTTCGTCACCGTGGCGGCACTGAAAGCGCTGGCGGATCGTGGCGATATCGAGCGTAAGCGAGTGGGCGAGGCGCTGAAAAAGTACGCCATCGACCCATCCAAGCCCAACCCGCTGACCAGTTGATCCTGGCCTGCGGGGTTGCCCGCAGGCTTGTGACGAGTTGAGAGGAGCGCGACCTTGAGTAGCGAAATCATCAAAGTCCCCGATATCGGCGGCGACACCGATGTCGAAATCATTGAGATTGCGGTGTCGGAAGGCGACGTCATCGAGGCGGAAGACACCTTGATCACGCTGGAATCCGACAAGGCCAGCATGGATGTCCCAGCGCCCAAAGGCGGCAAGGTCATTAAGGTGCTGGTCAAAGAGGGTGACACTGTCTCGGAAGGCGACGACATCGTCGAAATCGAAGCTGAAGGTGGCGGCGAGAAAGAGACGGCGTCAGCCGAATCAGCGCCAGAGCCCGCCGCTTCGTCATCGCCGTCATCGCAGCAGCAAGAGGCGCCAAAAGCCACTTCTGGCAGCGGCGGTAAGCAGACCGTGGATATCATCGTGCCGGATCTTGGCGGCTCGGAAGACGTCGAAATTATCGAAGTGGCCGTCGGTGAAGGCGATGAGGTCAGCGCGGAAGATACGCTGATGACGCTGGAGTCTGACAAAGCCTCGATGGACGTCCCAAGCCCGTATTCGGGCAAGATCGTGGCGTTTACGGCGAAAGAGGGCGACACCGTCTCTGAAGGTGACGTGATCGGCCAGATGGAAATCGCCGGTGAAGGCGGTGGTAGCGATCAAGCCGAAGCCGCGCCCGCCGAGAAAGCCGCTCCTGCCGAAGCCAGTGAGCCGGAAGAAGAGGCTGCTGAACAAGAAAGCGGTAGCGGTGAACCTGAGCGCAAAGAGATTCGCGTGCCGGATCTTTCCGGCTCTGCGGATGTGCCGATTATTGAAATTGGTGTTGCCGCCGGTGACGAGGTCAACGAGGAAGACCCGCTGATCACGCTGGAGTCCGATAAGGCGTCGATGGACGTGCCGAGTCCTTACAAAGGCAAGCTTTTGGAACTGACGGTGAAAGAAGGCGACACCGTATCTGAAGGCGATGTCATCGGCTATATCGAAGTAGCAGGGGCCAAAAAAGCGGCACCGAAAAAGCCCACAGCGGATAAGCCAGCCTCTTCGGGCTCTGCTTCATCGCAGTCGACCCCGGCGAGCAGTGGTGGGACGCCCAGCCCCGAAGCGCAGATGGCATCCCATAAACCACGCGATGGCAAGTTGGTGCACGCTGGACCCGCGGTACGGATGCTGGCCCGCGAGCTGGGTGTCGACCTTGCCCTGGTGAAGCCAACAGGTCCCAAAGACCGCGTGCTGAAAGAGGACGTGCAAAACTACGTCAAGCAGGCGCTGACAAAAGGCAGCGCGCAAGCGGCGGCTCCTGCAGCAGCGGCGAGCGGTGGTGGCATTCCGCAGATTCCGGAAGTCGATTTCAGCCAGTTTGGTGAGGTCGAAGAGAAGCCGATGGGCCGTCTGCTCAAAATGGGCGCGACCAACCTGCACCGCAGCTGGCTCAACGTGCCACACGTGACGCAGTTCGACGAGGCGGATATCACCGAGCTTGAAGCTTTCCGCAAATCGATGAAAGCCGAAGCAGAAGCCCAGGGGGCCAAGCTCACGCCGCTGCCGTTTTTGGTCAAAGCGTGTGCCTTTGCGCTGCGTAAGTTCCCGCAGTTTAACGTCAGCCTGAAAGGCGACGGTGAGACGATGGTATGGAAGAAATACGTCCATATCGGTATCGCCGTGGATACGCCGGAAGGTTTGATGGTGCCGGTTCTGCGCGACGCGGACAAAAAGTCCTTGATCGAGATCGCTAAGGATATGGCCGAGTTGGGCAAAAAAGCGCAAAACAAAAAGCTCAAACGCGAAGAGATGACCGGCGGCTGCTTCACCATTTCGAGCCTCGGCTCGATTGGTGGCACAGCGTTTACGCCGATCGTCAACGCACCGGAAGTGGCGATCTTGGGCGTGTCAAAATCGCAGACGAAACCGGTGTGGGATGGCAATGCCTTCCAGCCGCGTTTGATGATGCCGCTGTCGCTGTCCTACGATCACCGGGCCATTAATGGGGCAGACGCGGCGCGTTTCACTGCCTTCTTGGCCGATGTGTTGACCGATATCCGGCGTTTACTGCTATAGACCCAAGGCTATACTCGGTACTGTACTCAGTAACATGCCCAGTACTATGTATGCATGACTCATGCATGCCATTGCACGACCACCAGCGGCGCCTTCGGGCGCCGTTGGTGATTTTATCTGTACCAACACGACTATAGCGTTACGACCAAAGTACAGCGTTAGCGGTAGATTGCTGTTTTGGAAGCGTAAAAGGTGGCAAAAAACATGGCTCTCAGGCTTTTGGGGAGTTGTGTCGCCTCATTGGCGCGGGTATTGTCGTGAATCTTATTTTTTATCCGTCATTCAAGGAGCAGTGCCATGCGTTTGATCCTGTTAGGCGCCCCGGGCGCAGGCAAGGGGACTCAGGCTCAATTTATTTGCGAGCAGTACAACATCCCGCAAATTTCCACTGGGGATATGCTGCGTGCAGCGATTAAAGAGGGCAGTGAGCTCGGCCTTAAAGTCAAAGAGATCATGAACACGGGTGGCCTAGTCTCAGACGATATCATCATCGACCTAGTGAAAGAGCGTATCGGACAGCCAGATTGCGATAATGGCTTCCTGTTTGATGGTTTCCCCCGCACCATTCCGCAGGCGGATGCCATGAAAGAGGCGGGCGTTAAGCTGGACCACGTGCTGGAAATCGCCGTGCCGGATGAGGAAATCGTCAATCGCCTAGCGGGCCGTCGTGTCCACCCGGCATCGGGTCGCGTCTACCACGTTGAGCACAATCCGCCCAAAGAGGTGGGCAAGGATGATGTCACCGGCGAGCCGTTGATACAGCGTGACGACGATCAAGAATCGACCGTGCGTAACCGCTTAGCGGTTTACCACGAGCAGACCGCGCCGCTGGTCGATTACTACCAGCAGTGGGCGAAGGAGGATCCCGACGCCGCGCCTAAGTATCATCGTGTGGAAGGGGTTGGGAGCGTGGACGACATTACACGCCAAGTAAAAGAAGCGCTCAGCACGTAAGTTGCGATCCGTCAGTTAAGCTGAGATAAGTACGATTTGACAAGTACAGTGTGATAAGCACGATGTGATAAGTAGGATATAGCAGGTACGTTGCGATAACGTGCATGTGACGATGGCCCGCTGCGTGCGGGCCATCGTCGTTTAAGGATGGCGTGGGTATAATCTCGGCGTTTACTGGCTTTCAAGTAGGTTCACTATATGTCGCTACACCTATTGGCGTTAGACGCCTCTTCCAGCGCGTGCTCGGCGGCGCTGCTGCGCCGTGATGGAGATCGCGAAACCTGTCTTGCGCGCTTCGAAATGACGCCGCGCGCGCATACCCGACGCCTAATGCCGATGGTGAATGACGTGCTCGCTGAAGCCGGTGTGACCCCCGCTCAGCTTGACGCCGTGGCGTTTGGGCGTGGGCCGGGGTCTTTCACCGGTCTTCGAATTGCGGCGGGAACCGCGCAGGGTTTGGCTTTTGGCTTGGACCGTCCGCTCATCGGAGTATCGACGTTGGAAGCGCTTGCACTGCAGGCTCACCGGCGTTTTCACTACCGCTACGTTGCGACGGCGATAGACGCCCGGATGGGGGAAATCTACGCGGCAGCGTGGCACTGTGCCGATGGCCGGGTTACAGCACTAAGCGACGAAGCGGTGCTGCCGCCCGCGCGCTTTTCACTGCCCCGCCAAGATACCGACTGGGCCGGTGTGGGTTCAGGCTTTACCCTATGGGAGCAGTTTACTGCTGAGGTGCACATTGCGATGTTGCAGCACCTAAGTGATGTAGAGCCCCGCGCCGAAGAAATGGCCCGGCTAGCCGCTCGCGACTTTGACGCGGGTCTTGGAAAAGCGGCCTATGACGCCCAGCCGGTCTACCTGCGTAACAATGTGGCTTGGAAAAAACCAGCATGACGCAGGACGATATTTCCTTGCCGCCAGGGCTTGCCCTTGAATCGCGAGAGGAAGGCCTGGTGCTGGCGGCCGATGAGGCGCGCTACGGCAAGCCGCTGCGGGTGGACTTCGTCGGTGGTAAGGCTGGCCACCGACGCCGGTTTGGCGGGGGGCGCGGACAGCTCGTGGCAAAAGCGTGTGGGTTAGCAAAAGGCGTGACCCCTAACGTGGTGGATGCCACGGCAGGGCTTGGCCGCGATGCCTTTGTGCTGGCAAGTTTAGGCGCGCGAGTGCTCATGGTAGAGCGTGTGCCCGCGATTGCAGCACTCCTAGCCGATGGTTTGTACCTCGCGAGCAAGGAGGTGGAGACCGCCGATATCGCGGCGCGCATGCAGCTGCGCGTAGGCGATGCTACCCGGGAACTAGCCGCCATCGTGGCAGATGCCGATTTTCCCCCTCATGTGGTTCACCTCGACCCGATGTTTCCGCATCGTGAGAAATCGGCGCTGGTAAAAAAGGAGATGCGGCTGTTCCGCGAACTCGCCGGTGATGACACCGACGCTGGCGAGCTCCTTCATGCAGCGCTTTCAGTGGCGACCCATCGCGTGGTGGTCAAGCGCCCGCGCAAGGCGCCCCCAATTGAGGGACCCACCCCGCAACATACCATCGAAGGTAAGACCAGCCGCTACGATGTGTATGTACATCGCTCGTTAAAGCGCTAAGCTGGGTACTAGCCAAAACGCTAAGGAGCCCGCTATGCGCCATGGCTGGCACGTTCATAACCGCTTTACGCTGTTGCCGGAATCGAAGCGGTTTTTACCCGCGATGTTTACCGCGATTGAGCAGGCAGAACACTATGTGCTTCTAGAGCTTTACCTCATGGAGTCTGGCACGCTTGCTGACAGGGTTATAGACACTCTGACGCAAACGGCTCGACGTGGCGTTTACGTTGCTCTTTTGTTGGACGGCTACGGTGCAATGGGGCTTTCAAACGCCGACCGGCGGCGATTACACGAGGAAGGTGTAGCGCTACGTTTTTTTAACCCCTTGGGCTTTCACTCTTTGGCGCGTAATTTAAGCCGTGACCATCGTAAAATCATGCTAGTGGATGGCCAGATGGCGTTTGTGGGCGGCTTTGGCGCCGTGGATGCGTTTCTTAACGCCTGGTATGAAATCGCTGTACGCGCCGAAGGGCCGGTAGTGACCGATTGGGAGGCGCTCTTCCGGCATCTTTGGGATTCGCGCATGACGCGCGATTATGGTATCGACAAGCCCGCCATAGGGCTCCCGTCATCGCGTGCCGACGCACAGCGCCCGAAGGGGCAAATGCGGGGGCGCGCCATGGATGGACGTGGCTATCGCTATCAGGCCATTCGGCGTTCGCTGCACCAACGCGTGGATGGCACCGCAACGCGGTTATGGCTCTGTACACCTTATTTTGTTCCCACGTTTACCCTGCGGCGGCGCTTGGCTCGGGCCGCCCGGCGTGGCGTGGATGTGCGCTTACTGCTACCGGGAAGCGAAAATGATCACCCTGGGGTGCGTTACGCGTCGCAGCGCTTTTATCAAGCGCTGTTGAAAGCGGGCGTACGCATTTATGAGTTTCAGCCGACCTTTATTCATGCCAAATTTGTCTTGGCTGATAATTGGAGCAGCATCGGGTCGTGCAATTTCGATCACTGGAACTTGCACTGGAATTTAGAGGCCAATCAGGAAGTTGACGATCCGCAGTTTGCAGAGGAAGTGCACGAGCTGTTTGAGCGTAACTTTGCCACCAGTGACGAAGTGGACGCGGCCGCATGGGCGGCTCGTCCCTGGCCACAGCGAGCCAAGGAGTGGCTATTTGGCTCGCTGGATGGGTTAATCACCCGGCTTAAATAGCGCTAGCGTTTTTTGCCCTTGGCCGGGGTTTTCTTGCGTGGTTTGGGCTTCGGGGTTTCCGGTGGCACGCGGTAGTGCAGGTAAAGGTCGAGAAGAAGCTCGGGCAGCTGAGCGACGAGTGCCTCTTGGCGGGTATCGTCGCTTGCAAGCTCGGCCATATCAGGCTCGTCATCAAACAGACCTGAGAGCAGCATAAACGGCAGCAAAAACGTGGCGGCAGCTTCTTCATCGTCGGCAAACCAGGCGCTTTCATCGCAAAAGACGCCTTCCATGAACCCTGCGCACCAGTCGCCAATGGGGGTTTCTTCCGCGGGGAGGCCGTCGAGCGTTAACTCAAACGGAAGCTCTGGCAGCCCACCTTGCTCAAGCACGGCCATGGCGTTGTCGCGCAGGGCGGCAAGCAAGCCGATAATCTCGTTACGTTCGGCATCGTCAGCATAACGTGGCTCGCCTTGAAAGAGTTCGGCTAGCCACTCGGCATCGGGGAGTTCGCTGGGCGCCACGGCCAGCGCGACCATAAAGCCATGGGCTGAAATCAGATCGAGCGCGTCTTCATCGACCTGCTCGGAGTCGAGAAAGTCATCCAGGCGGTCAAGCTGCTCGTCGTCGAGTAGCGGCTGTGGGGGCGTCGCTTCGGGGGCGTTGTCGCGCGGTGACATACAGAGCCTCTAGCAGAAAAGTCAAAGGGTAGGATGTGAGCAGTTTATCATCAAACGGATATCTTCAAACCCAGGCGGCGCCGCTGCCAGCGTGGCCGGCAGAGCAGCTTGCGGCATTGGGAGAGTCGGCGCTTATCGAGGCCGCAAACGCCCGGGTTGAGCAAGCCTGGCAGCGCTGTCGTGAGGTTTATCCGGCGCTGGTGCAGCCCAAGGTGTGGTTTGATCTTAAAGGCGCCTCAGCTGGGCAAGCGCATCTGGGCCGCGGTGGCTTGCGCTTTAACCCGGTGCTGCTCAGTGAGAACCGCAGCGCGTTTTTTGACCAGGTGATTCCCCATGAGATGGCTCACTGGTTGGTCTTCCATCTTCAAAATGGCCCGCGCTTAAAGCCGCATGGTCGCGAATGGCAAGCCGTTATGCGCGACCTTTTTGGCTTACCGCCTGATGTGACTCACCGGTTCGATATTCAACGTGCACAACGAGCGCCATACCGTTACGCGTGCGCTTGCCGCCGACACGCCTTTACCGCACAGCGCCACGCACGCGCCCAAGGTGGGCAGCGTTACTGTTGCCGTCAGTGCGCTCAGACCTTGGTCTATTGCGGCCGTGAAACGCCGTAAATAGCAGCATAAGCCTTTGTTATTTAAATAAAAAATGTTAATACCAATGTCTAAAGGGAAGGGCGCGCTTGGGGGTTTATGCTAGGAGAACATTCATAATAGTAATGCCGGTGCAGTAAATAACAATTCCGGCTACATTCTTATAGAGAGTGCATTTCCACGGACAGAGGCAATTTCATGAGCGAACAACAGAATGTCTATCCGGTGCGCGACGATATCGCCGCCAATGCTTGGGCCGATGAAAAAACGTATGCGGCCATGTACCAGCGTTCGGTAGATGACCCGGAAGGCTTCTGGGCCGAGCAGGCAAAGCGCCTTGACTGGATTAAAGCCCCGAACAAGATCAAAAGCACGTCGTTTGACCGTAATAACGTGGACATCCGCTGGTTTGAAGACGGCGAGTTGAACGTGGCAGCGAACTGTCTAGATCGCCATCTTGAAAAACGCGGCGACCAAACCGCGATCATTTGGGAAGGCGATGACCCGAACGACACTAAGCATATTTCCTACCGTGAACTTTACGAACGTACTAATCAGCTGGCGAATGCGCTCAAAGAGCTAGGCGTAAGCAAAGGCGATACCGTTACGCTTTACATGCCCATGATTCCTGAAGCGGCCATGGCCATGCTGGCTTGTGCCCGTATCGGTGCGGTGCACTCGGTCGTTTTCGGCGGCTTCTCGCCGGATGCCGTGGCGCAGCGCGTGATCGGCGCTAACTCCAAGCTCGTTATCACCGCTGATGAATCCGTACGTGGCGGTAAACAGGTGCCGCTAAAAGATAACGTGGACGCGGCTTTGACCCGTGACGGCACCGATGTGTGCAAGAACGTGTTGGTCGTTAAGCGCACCGGTGGCGATGTCGATTGGAATGAAGGCCGCGATTTGTGGTTCGGCGATCTAGTCGATAAGCAGTCTACCGAGTGTGAGTCCGAAGCGGTGGGCGGGGAAGATCCGCTGTTTATTCTATATACCTCGGGTTCTACCGGCGCACCGAAAGGTCTTAAACATACAACAGGCGGTTATCTCACCTTTGCCGCGATGACGCACCAGTATGTTTTCGACTATCAAGACGGCGAAGTTTTCTGGTGCACCGCCGATGTGGGCTGGGTAACCGGGCATAGCTACATCGTTTACGGCCCGCTCGCCAACGGCGCTACCACGCTGATGTTTGAAGGCGTGCCGAGCTACCCAAGCCATGGCCGTATTGGCGAGATTGTCGATAAGCACAAGGTCAACATTCTCTATACTGCGCCGACTGCCGTGCGTGCGCTGATGGCCCACGGTGATAGCGTGATGGATTCGAGCTCACGCGAAAGCCTGCGCCTACTCGGCTCGGTCGGTGAGCCGATCAACCCCGAAGCGTGGGAGTGGTTCTACCGCGTGATCGGCAACGAGAAGTGCCCGATTGTCGATACCTGGTGGCAAACCGAAACCGGTGGCATCATGATTTCGCCGTTGCCTGGCGCCACCGCGCTGAAACCGGGCTCAGCAACCAAGCCGTTTTTCGGTGTGCAGCCTGCGCTGGTGGATAATGAAGGCAACATGCTTGAGGGTGCCACCGAGGGTAACTTGGTAATCCTTGATTCCTGGCCGGGTCAGGCTCGTTCCATTTGGGGTGACCATGACCGTTTCGTACAGACGTATTTCTCGACCTACGACAACATGTACTTCACCGGTGACGGCTGCCGTCGCGATGAAGACGGCTATTACTGGATTACTGGCCGCGTAGACGACGTCCTCAATGTCTCTGGACACCGCATGGGTACCGCGGAAATCGAATCGTCGCTGGTAGCACACGATGCGGTTGCCGAAGCGGCCGTGGTGGGCTACCCGCACGATATCAAAGGCCAAGGTATCTACATCTATGTCACCCTCAACGATGGCATTGACCCCACCGATGAGCTCAAAAAAGAGCTGACCAAATGGGTGCGTAAAGATATCGGCCCAATTGCCTCGCCGGATGTGATCCAGTGGGCGCCGGGGCTGCCGAAAACGCGCTCGGGCAAGATTATGCGCCGCATTCTGCGCAAAATCGCCGCCAATGAGTGTGATGGCCTAGGGGATACCAGTACCTTGGCGGACCCCAGCGTGGTCGATGAGCTTATTGAGCACCGCGTTAATCAGTAATTGTTAATGCTGAAATAACGCAAGACCACTCATCATTCAGCGGTTAATACTGTGCCGGCTCTTGAGCCGGCACAGTTGTTTCTAAGTTATCGCCTTAAATGCGACAAATTGTCCACGCTAGGCTTGGGAATAGAGAAGGGCATGGGGTACCATGCTGCCAACGTATACGTTCCAAGCGTATGGCCTAGCGTCGCGGCGGGTAGCTTGTTGTGACTGCTGCATAAGAAACCGGAGGAACATCCATGGCAATCGCCCATAAATTTATCGTCGCAGACGACCATCCCCTGTTTCGTGCTGCGTTGACACAAGCATTGCGTCAACTAGCCCCGCAGGCTGAAATTGTCGAAGCTGACACAATGGAAGCAACGACGGAGGTGGTGAATCGCCACCCAGACGCCGACTTGATCCTTCTGGATTTACACATGCCGGGCGCCCACGGTTTTTCTGGGCTGATTCAATTACGTGGACAAATGCCCGATATCCCGGTGGCGGTGGTATCGGGTAGCGACGAGCCTTATGTGGTACGCCGTGCGATTGATTACGGTGCCTCGGGCTTTATCCCCAAGTCTTCCTCGCTACAGCTGATTGCTGAAGCGGTAGGAGAGATTTTAGACGGGGAAGTGTGGTTGCCCGAAGCCTTAGCGGGCGTGCTCGATGAGACCAATGAAGAAGAAACTCGCTTTGCCGAGGCGATTGCTTCTCTTACGCCGCAGCAGTTCCGCGTGCTGAACATGCTCACCGAAGGGCTTTTAAACAAGCAAATTGCTTACGAGTTAAGTGTCTCTGAGGCGACCATTAAAGCGCACGTGACGGCGATTTTGCGTAAATTGGGTGTGCACTCGCGCACTCAGGCCGTCATTGCTGCGCAAAAGCTGGAAGTCGAGCCGCCTAAGGTTGAGTCTTAAGCGGCCCGTAAGGCAGGCTTTAACGTAACGATTATTGCGTTGCCCGGTTTGCTTGCAGTGTGCGGGTAAGCAGGGCACGTAGCGCCGCCGGGCGCACTGGCTTGAGCAGCAGCTGGTAACCGGCGCGTTTTACCTCTTCTGCCACGTCTTCCGTTCTATCAGCGGTGATCACAATCCCTGGCACCACGCCTTCCAGTCGCTCGCTCAGTGCTTCTAGCGCCATTAATCCGGTGACTTCGTTATCGAGGTGGTAGTCAGCAAGAATAGCGTCGGGATCGCCGTCCATATTGCGCAGAATGGATTTAGCGCCGCCAATGCTGGTGGCGGTAAATACTTCGCAACCCCAGCCGCTGAGCATGGCCGTCATACCTTCCAGAATCAGCGTCTCGTTGTCGATACAGACAATACGGGTGCTGGCGAGCTTGTTGCTGGCGCGGCGGGTCTTCGGCTCCTGATCGGCCTCGCTTATCTCTCTGGCTGCGACGATAGGGACGCTGACGGCAAAAACCGTCCCTCTTTCTTCCCACGAGCGTACTTTGATCGGGTGATCCAACACGCGGCTCATACGGTCGGCAATCGAAAGCCCCAGCCCTAGACCTTTCTCGCTCTCTTTGTGCCGTGAGGTTTGATCCAAACGGCGAAATTCCTGAAAGATTTCGGAAAGCTTGGAGTCAGGAATCCCGGGGCCGGAATCCCATACCTCGATACTCAAACGCTCGCCATGGCGGCGACAGCCGAGCAGTACACGGCCCTCTTGGGTGTAGCGCAGCGCGTTGGAGAGGAAGTTTTGAATAATCCGGCGCAGCATTTGCGGGTCGGAGTCGACCCACTGCTGAGTCGTGACGACGTCTAAATCCAATCCGCGATCATCCGCCATGACGTCGAACTCTGCGCGGAGTGGCCGAAAAATATCCGCAAGCGCGAAGTGACTGCGTCGTGGGGTCAGCGCGCCGGCATCGAGCTTGGAAATATCCAGCAGGGTACCTAGAAGCTCTTCAGCGGCTTGCAACGAGTTATCGATATGGCCGATGGTGCGTTGATGGTTTGCGTCTTGCATATCGTGCAGCAGCGCCGAGGTGAATAGCCGCGCGGCGTTAAGCGGTTGAAGTAAGTCGTGGCTCGCCGCGGCCAGAAAGCGCGTTTTCGATGCATTGGCGTCTTCGGCCACTTGCTTGGCTTGGCGCAGTGCCTGCTCGGCTTCGGCACGTACGCGGTTCTCCTGGCGTAGCGCTGCGTTAGCTTCTGATAGCGCTTGTGTGCGCTCACGCACTCGCTCTTCCAGCGTTTCATTGGTCTCTTTGAGGGCGATTTCGGCCTGGCGACGTTCGGTAATGTCTTGGTAGAGGGCAAAAAAGCCGAGAATCGACTGGCTGTCGCCAAAGTGCGGCGTGTAGGTCACCAACATATAGCGCATCGCACCGTTTAAGCGCAGCGAGACCTCAAAGCTGACCCGCTCGCCCTGTAGGGTTTTGTCGACCCACGGTGCGCGTTCTTCGGACTGTTTCAGCGGCAGAACGTCTTCGTAGCGTTTGCCGATTACCGCATTGCGGTCGATGTTGAAGGCCTGCTCATAAGCCCGGTTGGTAAACAGGTAGCGACCCTCTTTATCAAAATAGGCGATCAGTGCCGGGACGTTGTCGGTGTAAATACGGATATTATTTTCCGAGCGAATCAACGCCTCTTCGATACGCTTTTGCTGGGTAATGTCCTGGTACGTATAGACGAAACCACCACCAGGCATCGGGTTGCCCTGAACTTCGAGTACGCTGCCATCTTGGCGATAGCGTACGTAACGGTGAGGTTGTCCTTCGCGGATATTATCGAGCAACAGTTGCACGTGCTCTTCCGGGTCGCCGGGGCCGTATTCGCCGTTGTGGGCGTTATAACGAAAAATGCGATCTATCGGCGCGCCGACACGAATGAGATGATCAGGAAAGCGGAAGAGCTCTAAATAGCGCTGGTTCCATACCACCAAGCGCAGGTTTTGATCGACGACGCTGATGCCCTGGTTAATGTTCTCGATCGTGGCCTGTAGCAACGCGCGGTTAAATTCCAGCACTTGCGATGCTTCGTCAACAATTGAGATAACATCGGAAATACCGATGCCGCGCCCTTGAAGCGCTGAGTTGACCACGATGCGGGCTGAGGAGGCCCCGAGCACCGAGGCCAAAAAGCGTTCGGTAAACTGGATGACATCAATAGACGCGCGGGTGCTCTCCTCCAACGGTTTGCCGGTACGACGTGCGTAGTCGTCGAAGGCGCGCTCCACTTGGCCAGCGCCTAAAAAGCGCTCGCATAGCACTTTTAAGTCGCCCACGGTGGTTGCGCCTGTCCACGGGCGGTTGACCGACGTTTGGCGCGTCTCAACGCTATCGACAAATAAAGACGCTTGAATGCGTTCAATCACGCGCTGTGATGTCACCTGGGAGACAAAGATATAGCAGAACAGATTGACGCCGAGAGAAAGCATCACGCCGTGGGTAAAACTGTCGCCGAGATTAAGGCCAAACAGCGCCGTCGGCGCAAGCCAAGCTAAGCCGAGGGGGCCACCGTCAAACCATGTGTTTGGCAGCACGCCTGCGTTAATCATGGCCGGCATGAGCAGGCTATAGGCCCAGATAGCAAAGCCGGTATTCATGCCGGCAATGACCCCCAGGCGGTTGCCGCGTTTCCAGTAAAGCCCCCCGATGATGGCTGGCGCAAACTGTGCCGCAGCGGCAAAGGAGAGCATGCCGATAGCGGCCAGTGAGGAGAACTCGGCAATCAAATGATAGAAGCCGTATGCCATGGCGAGTACGGCCACGATGGTCAACCGGCGTGCGCGCAGCACCAAACGGCCGTAGTCGCGGGCCTTGGTGTCAAACCAGCGTAAGCGGAACAGCGCCGGGATGACGATCTCGTTAGAGATCATGATCGACACTGCGACCGCCGCCACAATGACCATGCCGGTAGACGCGGAAAACCCGCCAATAAAGGTTAAAAGCGTTAGCCAATCCTGGCCCGAGGCCATGGCCAACGAGAGCACGTAACTGTCAGGCTCCACCGAGGTATCGGCGAACAGCCATAAACCCGCTGCCGCCAGCGGAACGACAAAAAACGCGATAGCGACAAGGTAAAGAGGGAAGAGCCAGCGTGCCTTGCTGGCATCGTCAGAGTGCGTGTTTTCTACCACGGCGACATGGAATTGGCGTGGCAGGCAGAGAATTGCCAGCATTGCGAGCAGCGTCTGCGCCCAGAAACCCTGGCCGAAATCTTGGTTTGCTAGCTGGCGTTGAAGTTCCAGTTGGGTTTCGGCAAAGCCCATTAACTCGCCGAGACCGTCAAACATCCCCCAGGTGACAAACGCGCCAAGCACGAGAAACGCCACGAGCTTCACCATGGATTCAAACGCCACGGCGTGAATCAGCCCTTCGTGGTGCTCGGTGGCATCAGTATGACGAGTGCCGAACAGGATAGCGAAGGCCGCCATCACAATGGCGATGTAAAACGCGGTATCACCGAAAAGCGGCGTATGCGTGACATCGGTGGCATCGGTTAACACGCTAAACGAGGTGGAAACCGCTTTCAGCTGTAGGGCGATATAGGGCAGAGTGCCGACGAGGGCGACTAGGCTAGCAAAGGCGGCAAGCGATTGGGCTTTGCCATAGCGCGAAGCGATGAAATCGGCAATGGACGTCACGTTTTGGTGTTTGGCGACACGAATCATTTTGGCCAGTACTGGCCAGAAGAGTAAGAAGGTAAGAATGGGGCCGACGAAAATGCTGGCAAACGACCAGCCTTCCGTGGCGGCTTGACCCACTGCGCCGTAAAACGTCCACGACGTGCAGTAAATCGCCAGTGCGAGGCTGTAGATAATCGGCCGACGGCGGCTGGCGCCATGGAGTCGCGCCCGGCGGTCACCGTACCACGCGATGCCAAAGAGTACCGCGATGTACAAAAGCGATACCGCGACCAGTAGCCCACCATGAAACATAAGACGCTCCCGCGCAAAGCCTTACAGCAACGCTGTTTTGCCCATTGCCGCTCAAAAAGGCTCATTCTAGGGGAAATTGACCCAAGCGTCAGTGCTAAAGGGCGGGTGTCGTTTTGCGAAAGGTTTTATCGCGTAGTGGTTTATAGTGTAGTGCTTTATTACGTAGTGGGTATCGAGTAGTGGTTTAGCTGGGTGCGTTGCAAATAGCGGTATAAATCCCAGAGTCGCTGCGCAGCGTGCGCATTGCCTCAACATCGGGTTCGCCAGTGTCGCTAGCCAGCGGCATAAGTTCACGCGAGCGACAGTTCAGCACATACGCTTGTGGGGTAACCACATCGGCATGATGGTGCTCAAAATGGTAAAGCATGAATTCGGCCAAGACGGGTGTGCCCTCGCTCAAACGCACGCTGTCTCGGTCGATCACGGTAAACTCTTTAGTGATCGGGAAGGCAAAGGTCCACGGGCGCCAAACCGCGCTGCTTTTTTGGCTTGAGACGACTTCTGCCGATGCCGGAAGTTGCTGTTGCTTGTACTCAAACCAGCTGTATTCAGTATAAATTTGATAGCTGAGCATCCCGAGCCCGCCAAACACCGGCACGATCCATTTAGGTAGCCGCTTGGCGCTTAAGGTACGTAGCAGTAGGCCTATCCCTGCAGCTGCCAGGCCAGCAAAGACGGCGGCAATTAAGTGCCAGATCATACTCTATCCTTTCCGAAAGAAGCTTTCTGAAAGCAATCGGGCCTCCCTAAGGAAGCCCGAAGCGTTATTGAACCGGGCGCGGTACGTAAGCCGCGCCCGGAAACGTGGGTGACTAGGTCACTATGATGATTTAGTGATCCACGGCACCACCAGCACCTTTCGGATAGCGAACGCTTTCCACCAGGTCCTGAATTTCTTGCGGCGGTTCTTCTGTGACACTGGCCACGGAGAAGGCAACCGCGAAGTTGATCATAGCACCGATCGCACCGAAAGAGAGTGGCGAGATGCCAAAGATCCAGTTTTCCGGTGTGTTCGGCAGCATGTTGGTTTCCGGCACAAAGAACCAACCCAAGTAGGTGAAGATATACAGCAGGGTGGTAATAAGGCCTGCCAGCATGCCGGCAACGGCGCCCCGGTTATTAATGCGCTTGGAGAAGATCCCCATCATCAGTGCCGGGAAGAGTGAAGCACCGGCGATACCGAAGGCAAGGGCTACGGTTTGCGCGGCAAACCCGGGTGGGTTGAGGCCAAGGTACGTTGCCAACAGGATGGCACCCGCCATGGAAATACGCGCGGCCAACATTTCGCCTTTCTCGCTGATCTTCGGATTGATCATCGTCTTGATCAAGTCGTGACTGATCGCCGAAGAAATCGCCAAGAGCAGGCCAGCAGCGGTTGAGAGTGCGGCAGCGATACCACCGGCGGCAATCAGACCGATAACCCAGGGCGGAAGATTCGCAATTTCCGGGTTGGCAAGTACGAGGATGTCGTTATTGACGGTCAGCTCGCTACCTTCCCAGCCACGTGACTCAGCAATTTCGGCATAGTCTTCATTGCTATCGTTGTAGACCTGAACGCGACCATCGTTGTTCTTGTCCTCGAATTGGATCAGGCCGGTTTCTTCCCAGGTGCGGATCCAGCCAGGACGCTCTTCGTAGACCAGCGCTTCACGAGCAGCAGCGTCATAGTCTTCTACTTGCCCCGCCATTTCTGGATAAACCGTCGTGGCGAGGTTTAAGCGCGCCATGGAACCAACCGCCGGTGCGGTGAGGTAAAGCAGCGCGATGAATACCAGCGCCCAGCCTGCCGACCAGCGTGCGTCAGCGACTTTCGGCACGGTGAAAAAGCGAATGATAACGTGTGGTAGACCCGCAGTACCCACCATCAGCGACAGGGTAAACAGCACCATGTTGAGCTTGTTGTCCACATCGGCGGTATAGTCGCGGAAGCCAAGCGCATTCACGACTTCATTGAGCTTGGTTAACATCGGAATACCGGATTCCGTGTGGGTGCTGAACATACCGAACATCGGGATGGGGTTGCCGGTCAGCTGCATAGCAATGAACACCGCCGGAATGGTATAGGCAATGATCAGTACTACGTACTGCGCTACCTGCGTATAGGTGATGCCTTTCATACCACCGAATACGGCGTAGAGGAAAACGATCAGCGCGGCAATCCAGATACCAGCGGTGTTCGGCACTTCCAGAAAGCGCGAGAAGGCAACACCGGCACCGGTCATCTGGCCGATAACGTAAGTGACCGAGGCCACGATCAAGCAGATAACGGCGACAAGGCGCGCGGTACGGCTGTAGAAACGGTCACCGATAAAGTCGGGTACCGTGAATTTGCCGAACTTACGCAGGTAAGGCGCGAGCAGCATGGCCAAAATGACATAGCCGCCGGTCCAGCCCATCAGGAAGGTCGAGTTAGCGTAACCCCCTGAAGCAAGCAGACCCGCCATTGAGATAAACGATGCCGCGGACATCCAGTCAGCAGCAGTGGCCATCCCGTTGGTAATGGGATGGACACCGCCGCCTGCGACATAGAAATCTTTGGTTGAGCCGGCGCGCGCCCACACGGCAATGCCGATGTAGAGGGCAAAGGAAGCGCCGACGAACAGTAAGTTAATTGCAAACTGGCTCATGTTGGCTTACTCCCCCAGGCCGTATTTTTCGTCGAGCTTGTTCATCTTCCAGGCGTAGAAGAAGATCAGCACGATGAATGTCAGGATGGAACCTTGCTGAGCGAACCAAAAGCCCAGGTCGGTTCCCCCGACGGGGATGCCAGCGAGCAGCGGACGAAACAGGATGGCACATCCGTACGAGACAAATGCCCAAACAGCTAAGCACCCGGCGATCGTGCGGACGTTAGCCTTCCAGTATTCAGCAGCATTAGATTTATCGTCTGCCATTGTGTTGCTCTCCACTTGTGATTTTAAGGTTTGGAAAGTTAACCCAAAATAGCGTATGACCCACCAGGGTAATCGCACGTTTGGAAGTCACTCATTGATCACATCTATTGCCTGCGTTTTGCACCATTGGCTTTTTGTGTTCAGTTGATGGCACCGAGGTCGTTAGTGACGTGCGATTAACCTGAATGACTCGTAAATCATAGTGGGCAATAAATGCTGAAATTAAATCCCAGACTTTGGTATCAAAGTGGGTTGGAAGTTGAATGGTTTGTCATAAGCACATGAAATAAAAGTGATTTTTATATTTTCATGGTGGTGATATTAGCACTTGCTTGCACTATCGGATAATAGCCTTTTGGGCGCTTATAGGCACATTGTTAGGCTGTTCGTAGTGCCATTGAGTGTCATGAAGTTGTCAGTAACACTGTCGATGCATCAGCTGAAAAAAAACCGTCTTTTGTTTAGTGAGGTTTTTGTTTGTCTTTAGTTGTATGCGCCGTACTAAACATTAGTTGTATTAAGGTCGCTAAACATAAAGTCCAACGAAAGGATAATAGCTCAAGGTATAAGGCAAATAGACTTGCTTAGTACGCCTTAAAATCGGTATACCGATTATGTCTCTATCAACATCGTCTGTGTCAATGCCGTTTGCTTCAAAACCGCATCGCAATATCTCGCGTCACAAAAGTAATAACTAGGCGTGGAGTCGTTCTCCTGATGGTAACCATCAGCATTATCCAGCGACGGATAGTGCTAAAGCCGCCGCGCGCTCACTGCCACGCGCAAAATAAGAGGTGACCGCCATGGTCGAAGTGGATCTTTCGCAACCCCCGTTTACGCTGCTTGATGAAGCGGGTAGGGAGCACGTACGCCGCGGCATGGACATGGCGTACTTCGACCGTGATGAGGTAATTTTGGAAACCGGTCAGGCGGGTGAGTACGTATTTTTGATCCATAAAGGCGAAGTGGCCGAGGTTGATCCCACACTGCCGTCTTCAACCGCGCGTATTGGTCACTATACCGCCGGCGATCTGTTCGGGGCGATCAGTATTATCAACGGCAAAAGCCGCTACCGTTTTATCGCCGAACAAGAATGTCTGTGCTACTTACTGCCCAAAGTCCTGTTTCAGCAGTTGTGCCGCACCTACCCTGAATTCAATGACTTTTTCCGCCAGTCGCTTGCCCACAAAGCAAGGCTACTGACGGAAAAACGCGCCGAAGGGGGCGTGACCATGGCAGGCTTTATGCTCGCGCGGGCAAGTGAGTGCATGCGTGAGCCGCTGTTAATGGAAGCCGACACGGACATCGCCGGCGCGGTTCGCGAGCTGAATGCCAGCCATGCCGATAGCCTGTTAGTCCGCCGAGATGACGCTTTAGGTGTGGTGACCAAAACGGATCTGTTAAACGCGCTAGTGCTCGATGGGCTGCCGCAAAGTTGCCCGGTAGTCGACATAGCGCATTTTTCCCTGGTGACCGTGACGCCTACGCAGTATTTGTTTGAAGCGCTGGTGCAGATGACACGGCATAAAGTCTCGCGGGTGGTGGTGGTTGAGCGCGAGGCGCTTAAAGGGGTGGTGGAGCTCACCGATGTACTGAGTTACTTCTCCAGCCGCAGCTATGTGGTGAGCCTGCAAGTTGAGCAGGCCAATGACCTTGAAAGCCTCTCTACCGCCAGCCACCGCACGCCGGAGCTAGTCAACGCGCTCATGGCCCAAGGCGTGAAGCTGCGTTTTGCCATGGATCTTCTTGCCGCGCTCAACGGCCGTATCATCAACAAAGCGTGGCAATTCACGGTGGATGAGCGCTATTTTGCCGACAGCTGCATGATGGTCATGGGCAGCGAAGGGCGTGGAGAGCAGATCCTAAAAACCGATCAGGATAACGGCCTGATTCTTGATGACGCGCTAGAATGGCCCGACTTACAAAACGATATGCAACGGCTTACCGATACATTGGTGAAGCTGGGGTACCCGCCTTGCCCGGGCAATATCATGGTCTCAAACCCTGAGTGGGTCGGCACGGTTAGCCAGTGGACAAACCGCATTGCGCATTGGGTAGAGGCGCGCGATGGCGATAGTTTGATGAAGCTTGCGATTATGCTTGATGCTCATGCCGTTGCTGGCAACCCGGAATTGCTTGAACGCGTGCGCAATGCCCTCTTTGAGTATGGGTCCAAGGACGAGTTGTTACTGTCTTACTTTGCTCGCACGGTGTTACGTTTTTCCACTCCGCTGACGCTATTTGGGTCATTGAAAAAACCTCAGCACGGGATCGATATCAAAAAAGGCGGTATTTTCCCTATTGTACACGGCGTGCGTGTGATGGCGCTGGAGCGGCGTATCACGGCCACCTCAACGTTAGACCGGTTGGACGCACTGGTGGAAGATGGCCGCTTAAAGCGCCGCTTTGCCGATGATCTAGGCGAGGCGCTGGCGTTATTTACCGAGCTACGGTTAAGGCAACAGTTGGCGCAGGAAAGCGCGAATGGCCATAAACGCTCTGATCGCGTGGTGGTACAAGAACTTTCATCGTTAGAGCGTGACCTTCTGCGTGAAGCGTTGCACATTGTTAAAGATTTCAAGCAGCGTTTATCCCACCGCTACCATCTGGAGTATTCATGACAGGGGCGTGGATGAGCTATATGACGCTGCTAGATCGGCATGTGACCTTTTTTAACGGCTCGCTGCGGACGTTATTGCGTCGAGAAAGTGATCGCCGACGCTATGCCAACTCCCCCTACGCGTGGTTGTTTCAGCCCTATATGGGAGAGGAGCTAATCGCGCTTGCCTGCCATATCGGCCGAAGCGGGATGTTCAGCATCGCGGCTGTCCCTTTTACCCAGCAGGCGATTAAAACCAGCGACGCTTATGTGATGACACTGCTGCCTTCTGAAATGGCTGTGCGTCAAACATCCCTTGTGCCTTCGCAGCGCCAGCACCAGCTCCAGCATTCGCCGCAGCGTACCGAGGTCATGGATGAAACAAACTTGAGTGAGCTGGTTGCCCATATAGGTAACCGGCCGCTTTTGGGGTGGGGATTGCGCCGTCAGCTTAATGTGGTAAACCGGGCGCTAAATGCCCATTTAGGTTTTGCCTTGCCTAACGCGCAGGTCGATCTTGATTTGCTCAACCAGCGCGAGTTACGGCGTCGTCAGCCTTACGTTGACCCTCCGAGTAGTCTTCGGCACGCGGCGGCACGCTATCGTATCCCGCTTCATTCCTTCAGTAGCGTGCTGGATCAAG
Source organism: Pseudomonadota bacterium (assembly GCA_051746485.1). GTDB lineage: Bacteria > Pseudomonadota > Gammaproteobacteria > Pseudomonadales > Halomonadaceae > Vreelandella. The sequence continues at coordinate 13,929 of JBNJFC010000001.1, read as the reverse complement.
CGACCGCCAACGCACTGCTTTATCAACGCTTGCAGCGCTTGGTAGATTAGTCGGTGATGTCTGCGTTTGGCACAGAGTGCTGTTAGAATAGCTGCCGTTTTCTCCCTACCGGCTGTGATACCGCTTATGCAACACGTTGATCATTTCGACCCGACCGATTTCGCAACGCCTCATGCGGCGCCTGTTAAGCCCAATGTGGCGGACGCCAAACAGAAGCGCGAATTTAATAAGCTGCAAAAGCGTTTGCGCCGTGAAGTCGGTAACGCCATTATCGATTACCGCATGATCGATGAAGGCGACAAGGTCATGGTGTGTTTGAGCGGCGGCAAAGATAGCTACACCATGCTGGAGATTTTGCGCAATTTGCAGCGCAATGCGCCGGTTAATTTCTCGTTGGTGGCGGTGAATCTGGACCAAAAGCAGCCCGGTTTTCCTGAACACGTCCTGCCTGAATACTTAGACCAGCTAGGCGTTGCGTATCATATTTTAGAGCGTGATACCTATTCGGTGGTGAAGGAGAAAACCCCCGAGGGAAAAACGACGTGCGCGCTTTGTTCGCGTCTGCGGCGCGGTTCACTTTATGGCTTTGCCGAAGAGATTGGGGCGACGAAGGTGGCCCTAGGGCACCATCGGGAAGATATTTTGGAAACGCTTTTTTTGAATATGTTTTTCGGGGGCAGTTTAAAAGCCATGCCGCCTAAGCTGCTTTCGGATGATGGTAAAAACATGGTCATTCGGCCTTTGGCGTACTGCAAAGAGGCCGATATCGCCGAATTTTCTCGCCTAATGGCATTCCCCATTATTCCCTGCAACTTATGCGGTTCGCAGCCCAATATGCAGCGTCAAATCGTCAAAGAGATGCTCACCGAGTGGGATAAAAAGCACCCTGGGCGCTTGGAAAGCATGTTTAAAGCAGTGACGAACGTGGCACCGTCACAGCTTGCTGACCGTGAACTTTTCGATTTTGCCAGCTTGGAAGCGAAGCAGGCCGATCTGATGGCCGACCGCATTCGCGCGTTCAATGTGAGCTAACGTCCGCCTCTTCTTCCTCGGCGAGGCTGATTAAACGCGGCATATCGAGAATGTTGACCTCCCTACCGGAGACGGCAACTACGGTTTGGTTTTGAAACCGGCTCAAAATGCGGCTGACGGTTTCGACAGCGAGACCGAGATAATTGCCGATATCGGCCCGCGACATTGAAAGGCGAAAGCTGTAAGGCGAGTAGCCGCGGCGTCGAAAGCGGTCTGAGAGCGTAATCAAGAAACTGGCTAGGCGCTGGTCGGCGGTTTTTCGTGAGAGTAAACGCATCATGCGACGATCATCTCGCAGCTCTTTACTCATGCTGCGGTAAAGCTGCCCCCTGAGTTCCGGCAGTTCTTCTGAGAGTAGGTCCAAACGATCAAACGGGATTTCACATACCGTTGTGGTTTCTAGGGCGACCACACTGCCGGGGTAGTGCTCTTCATCAATACCGTCTAGCCCGACAAGCTCGCTGGGCAAATAAAAGTTGGTTAACTGATCATTGCCGCCACCTTCCGTGGTGAGCTGCTTTAGGCTGCCCGAACGCACAGCGAATACGCTGGTAAACGTATCGCCTTGGCGAAATAGCGGTTCGCCTTTCTTCAGCGGTGCCCGGCGTCGAATGATGGCATCAAACTGGCTGACATCGTCCAATTCAAGTGCTAGGGGTAAACACAGCGAGCTCAAGCTACAGGTTTGGCAACGTGCCTCATGCAGCAAGGGGCGCCGACGGCTGATAGATTCCGACATGCGTTCCTCCATGAAAAAGTGATCTTTCTCATTATGAGAGGAACGGCACGTTGACGACAAGCGTAATCCGCGAATCATCTATCTGACTTATCATCAAGAGACTGTGTGGGTTGATGCTTACCTACCTCACAAAATCCGTGAGTAGCGTTTCGTCGTATCGCTGGGTAAATGCGCGTCAAAGGCCATGGCGAGATGGCGAATCAATAAGCGCCCAATGGGCGTTGCACGCAGGGTGTCGCCCTCATGCACCACTAAGCCATCGCGCTCAGCGCCTTCTAAACGTGCAATGGTATCGGCAAAGTAGCGTGGCGCATCAATGTTCCAGCGCTTACTGATAGCCGCAAAGTCGATTTGCATATCGCACATCAAGCGTTCAATGACATCACGACGGATCAAATCGTCTTGGCTCAAACGTAAGCCTTTCACCGTGGCGAGCTGCCCCGCATCCAGTGCCTGCTCATAGCGGGCAAGATCGGTAGGGTTTTGCGCGTATACGTCGTTCACACGTGAAATTGCCGAGACGCCAAGGCCCACTAGGTCACACTGAGCATGGCTTGAGTAGCCTTGGAAATTGCGTTGCAAAGTGCCTTCGCGCTGCGCCACGGCAAGACTATCATCGGGGCGAGCGAAGTGATCCATGCCGATATGGACGTAGCCGGCCTGCGTTAGCATGTCGATCGTGGTATGTAGAATCGCAAGCTTCTCTTCTGCGCTCGGCAAGTCAGCATCTTTTATGCGCCGCTGGGGGGCAAAACGCTGGGGCATGTGGGCGTAGTTAAATACCGAAAGACGCGCAGGGTTTAACTCGATGACTTGGCGTAGCGTCTCGGCAAAGCTTTCCTGGGTTTGATGCGGCAAGCCGTAAATCAAATCCAAATTGAGCGAGCGAAAACCCAACCGATGGGCTTCATCCATCAGTGTTTCGGTGAGTACTCGCGGCTGAATGCGGTTGATGGCTTTTTGTACCACGGGGTTTAAGTCTTGAACGCCAAGGCTGATACGATTAAAGCCCAGTGTCTGCAAATGGCGTAGGGTAAAAACGTCCGCTTCTCGTGGGTCAATCTCGATGGCATAGTCACGATTAGGCGAAGAAGAGAGGCCAAAGCGAGCATCTAGCCTGTCGATCAAGTCGCTCATCTGATCCAGGGTAAGAAACGTTGGCGTGCCGCCGCCCCAATGTAGCTGCTCAACGCTGCGCGATGTGTCGAGGTGGCGGGAAGTGAGCACCATTTCGCGATCAAGCCGCGAGAGATAGGGTTCTGCCAGTTGCGTATTTTTGGTCGCTATTTTGTTGCAGGCGCAATAAAAGCAAATTTTGCGGCAAAAAGGGACGTGAACATAGATCGATAGCGCGCGATCAGTCTGGTTGCTGCGCTCGAGGGCGGCGGTGAAGTCCTCAGCGCCGAACTGCTCATGAAATGAAAGCGCCGTCGGGTAAGAGGTGTAGCGCGGGCCGCTTTTATCGTAGCGGCGCAATAACTCTTCATCCCAGGCAGCGGGTTGGGGCGCTGCAGTATCAAAAGGCGAAGAAGCAGCGTGGGCGTAAACGGCCATGAAGAGGGCTCCAGTGCTAGGTGAATATCGTTATACTAGCCTCGCGCTGCCATGAAGGAGTTGAGCCACGTCAATGAAGCGTTGTGAAACACGCCTTTTACATGCACTTGTGTACATTTTATTAGGGCGTTAATAAACGCTTACTAGGAAGCTAGTGCGTCACGCCTGAAGCAAAGAGCGTGAAAAGTTGCCATAAGGCAAACGCAATGATGCTAAGGGCCGCCACCGCACGCGTGGCTGGGTGGCGTATCAAATCGCGTAATTGCCGTGCGGCAAGACCTGTGGCTAGCAGCGCCGGAAGAGTCCCTAAGCCAAAAGCCCCCATGAGTAAAGCACCGCGTAGTGGGTCAGCGATGGCCAGGCTCCACGCTAGCATTGAATAGACCAGCCCGCAGGGCAACCAGCCCCAGATCGCCCCTAGCGCAAACGCCTGTGGTAGCTTGACCACGGGCATAAGCCGTCGCCCGAAGGGTTCGATATAGCGCCAAAACCGCCGCCCAACGGCTTCAACCTTAAGCAAGCCTTTCCACCAGTTGGCGATGTAGAGCGCCATCAAAATCAGCATCACCGCGGCAAACGCTTGCAACACCATACCCGCGCTCGGGGAGAGTGACAAAAACGTGCCAAGGGAAGCGACGAGGGCGCCAGCAAGCATGTAGCTCGTCACGCGGCCAATGTTATAGCTTAAAAGCAGCCCCCCCAAGCGCGCCGGCTGGCGCATGCTCGGTGGGACGGCAAACGTCAGCGCACTCATGATACCACCGCACATGCCAATGCAGTGGGCGCCGCCCATCAGGCCAAAGACAAAAGCGGCGAGTAGTGGCGGTAAATCAAGGCCGGTCGGATTCATGGGGCATCGCTATCGTTATTAGGGGGCGTTGCCGCTTTTTGCTCGCGGGCCTGCCGGCGACGTTTGCGCTCTTCGGGCGGAAGATCGTTTTCGTCTTCATCAAAAAGAATGCGGTGTGCCGGCCCTTCTAAATCATCGAACTGATCGTGTTTGACGGCCCAGAAAAAGGCCCAGACAGCGAGACCCAATAACACCAATGAGAGCGGAATTAACAGGTAAAGAATTTTCATACGGACACCGGCTCAGAGGGTGAAACTTTGGCAGTCGCGTGGGCTTGACGCTTCCAACGCGATAATCTCAGGGCGTTACCCACCACGACTAACGAGCTAAATGACATACCAATAGCCGCCAGCCACGGTGGCACTAGGCCCAGTGCCGCCAAAGGTATAACGGTAAAATTGTAACAGACCGACCAAGTCATGTTCTGGCGCATAATACGTCGTGTTGCGCGGGAAATATCAATTGCATCCGCAATCCGGGTCAGTCGAGGGCTAAGCAGTACCGCGTCGGCGCGGGTGCGGGCGAGGTCGGTGGCGCTGTTCATGGCGATAGCGACATCCGCCCCGGCAAGCACCGGCACATCGTTAATACCATCCCCTACCATAACGACGCATTCGCCCTCGGCCTGCAACGTTTGAATTCGCTCCAGTTTGCCTTCTGGGCTTGTGCCAGCATGCCACGTGGTAATCCCCAGCTGCTGAGCAAGCTCTTTGACCGCGTCAGGCGTATCGCCGGAAAGTAACTCAACCGCCAATCCACTTGCCTGAAGCGCTGAGATGGTCTGTGCTGCGTCATCGCGTACGCCATCGTGTAGGCGAAACCAGGCTCGCGGCGTGTCGTCTTCGCTAAGCAGCAGCCACTGGCCCTCTCCGGGCAAGGCGGGTGGCTGTGAACAAGCAAATTGTGGTTTGCCTAGACGCCAACGATGTTGCGCTAACGTACCTTCCAGCCCTTGGCCTGTTACGCTACGTAGGTGATGTGCCTGCAGTGTTGCCTCGCGGAAAGGACGAAAAGCCCGGGCGATGGGGTGCTCAGAGTGGGCTTCAAGTGCTGCCGCTATCGCGCGGGCACGTTCGGCGCTGAGGGAGCTGATACAGGGGTGAGTGTCGACTAGCTGCATCTCCCCTCGAGTGAGTGTACCTGTTTTGTCAAAAATCACTCGGGTAGCGTTAGAGAGTGATTCCATCGCATCAGCGCGGGTAATCAACACGCCGCGCTTTCTTAGCTGGCCGTGCCCGGCGGTAAGCGCCGTAGGCGTGGCTAGCGCTAGCGCACAAGGGCACGTCACGACGAGAACCGAGAGCATGACCCAAAGCACTCTTGATGGGTCAATCCACCACCATACCGCCGTGACACAGACGGTGACGATCAATAAACGCAGCACAAACAGGTGCGCCATCCTGGCGGCCATTTGGGCTAAGCGTGGACGGCTGGCAAAGGCACGGTCGGTAAGGTCGACAATATTGGCCACACGGGCATCATTGCCTGCGTGGGTAACCCGCATGATCAACGGGTTTTCCATGTTTTGGCTTCCCCCGACAATGCGTTCGCCCACACCGCGGGTAACGGGAAGATATTCGCCGGTAAGCATGGATTCGTCGAGGCTGGATTCGCCATCCTCAATCACCCCATCGGCCGGGACGCCGTGCCCGGGTTTGATCAATACCCGATCCCCGGCGTGTAGCTCGCTGGCAGGCAGAATACGTTCGCTACCGCTGTCATCTAATCGCGTGGCAGAGACCGGTAGCACGCCGCTCAATGCGTTACCACTCTGGCCGTTACGTCGCCGTGCGCGGGCTTCGATATAGCGGCTAAAAAGCAGAAAGAAGGTGAACATCGCCACCGAATCGAAATACACCTCGCCGATATTAAAGATTACTGCGTAGGCGCTGGCCGTATAAGCACAACCAATCGCCAACGACACAGGGACGTCCATCCCCAAGAAGCCGGTTTTAATATCGCGTAGCGCATTGCGAAAAAAAGGCGAAGCGGAGAAGAACACCACTGGTGTCGCCAGCGCAAACGAAAGCCAGTGAAACAGGACGTAGAAATCTTCCGACATGCCCTCTGGCCCGGCGACATAAATCGGGATCGAGAACATCATTACCTGCATCATACCAACGGCGGCAATAATCAAGCGGCGCACATTCATGCGTTCTTCACGCTGTAAACGCGCTTGGGCTTGGTCCGGCTCGTAAGGCTGCGCGGTATAGCCAATCGCGGCGAGTTCGGCGAGTAGCTGCGAGAGTTTGATGACCGCCGGGTCCCAACCAATACGCACGCGGTGGTGAGTCAAATTGACAGCGCTGGATTCCACTCCCGCTAACGCATTGAGGCGATGCTCAATCAGCCATGCGCAGGCGGCACAGGTGATGCCGTCAACTGCAAGTGTGGCGTGAACATGGTCGCTATCCCCCTCTGGGTGGACAAATTTAGCCTGCAGCCCCGGGTCATCAAAGACTTGCCAGGTATCGGCGTTTGCGGCCTGGCGCTCGTCAGGCCGTTCGGGAAGTTCGGTGCGATAGCGGTAATAACTCTCTAAACCGCCATCGACAATGGCGTGGGCAACTGCCTCGCAGCCTGGGCAGCATAGAGGGTGCTGAGTATCATCAATCTGAATACGCCACGGAGCCCCGGAGGGCACCGGGTTGCCGCAGTGGTAACAGGCAGTTGATGCCTGGGACGTTGCTTGAATGTTGGCGGTCATTTATCGGCAGCCTAAATGCCGGGAACCAAATTGAATTCCTCTTCACTGGGGAAGCGGGCCTCACCTGTGAGGCGCCACTCAGCCGAATCGCCGGTTTCGGGTTGTAGTTGCAAATACCAACGGTACTGCAGGGGTTCTTCTATGGTGGTGACATATCGCCCGTCGCGCACATGAGTGAGTGTTAACTCACGATCAAAGTCGCTGTCAGTGGGGAAAATGAGCGCCAGATGGACCGTCTCAGGCTGACGCTCACCGGTTAAATCAATCACCACGTCCCCGGTGAGGTTATCGATCTGCAACGTAGCAGATAGCCCCAGGTCGCTGGCATGCTCTTGCTTGGCTATCTGCTGGTTAATGCCTAAGCCGCGCTCATAGTAGTCACCTGAAATCGACCCGTCGTAGTAGCGAATCGAAAAAAACAAAAAGAGCATGCTAAACGCAATGGATGAGAACAGAAGGCCGAGCAAAAACCAGGGCCAGAACTGCTTATACCAGGGTGTCACCGAAGAGGATGACATAGTGCTATCTCCTAAGATCGCCGATGAAGCGCGAATCGCGCTCCAGGCGAATGCTGTTGTCGAGTTCAGACGCAATAGTTAACACGATTTCATGGCTTGGCTGTGTGATCGCATCTGCGTTCGCGGTCACGGTGATGGCTTCGGAGCGAGATTCGCCCGCCGGCACGCTAATCGTGTCTTGGTCTAGGCGCAAGCCATCAAGACCCGAGGCGCTGATACGGTAGGTATGATCGCGGTCATCGAGGTTACGCACTGTAAGACTGTAAGAATTGCTGATGCGACCATCGCGCGTGACTTGGTAGAGCTGCGTACGCTCGCGCTCTGCTTCGACATCAAGCGGCATGCGGTCGTTCACCGCCCAAGCGAAAGCACCAATCATCACCAGTAAAGCCGCCAGATAGCCCATCAAACGGGGGCGCAGAATATGCGTGGGTTTGCCCTCTAGAGCATTTTCCGTGGTGTAGCGAATCAGCCCACGCGGGTAGCCCATTTTGTCCATCACGCTGTCGCAAGCATCAATGCAAGCGGCGCAGGTGATGCACTCGTACTGCAGGCCGTCGCGGATATCGATGCCGGTGGGGCAAACCTGCACACATAGGTCGCAATCGATACAGTCGCCGTGCCCGGCAGCGCGAGCCTCTTCATGGCTTAGGCTTCTTTTACGCCGACCGCGCGGCTCGCCGCGATCCGCGTCGTAGGAGACAATTAGGGTATCGCGGTCGAACATTACCGACTGGAAGCGTGCGTATGGGCACATGTAGATGCACACTTGCTCACGTAGCCAGCCAGCATTTAAGTAGGTAAATACCAAGAAAAAACCGACCCAGAAGTAAGACCAGCCGTCAGCTTTCAGGGTGGCTAAATCAATAACCAAATCGCGGATGGGGGTGAAATAGCCAACAAATGTCACGCCCGTGGCGAAGGCAATAAACAGCCACGCCGCGTGTTTTACTCCTTTGCGCGCGAACTTTTCTTTTGTCAGTGGTTGTTTATCGAGTTTGATGCGCTTGTTGCGCGGCCCTTCGATGCGGTGCTCAAGCCAAATAAACAGAAACGTCCAGACGCTTTGTGGGCAGGTATAACCACACCAAACACGCCCGGCAAACACGGTGATTAAGAAAAGGCCAAAGGCGCAGATAATCAGCAACCAAGACAGCAGAACAAACTCCTGCGGATAAAACGTCGCAGTGAAAATGTGAAACTCGCGGCCCGGTAAGTCAAACCAGATGGCCGGACGACCGCCAATGTTGATCCAAGGAAGAAGAATAAACGCGAGCATCAACGCCCAGTTGGCACTGCGTCTCACCTTTTGAAAGAAGCCTTTAATTTCACGCACGTAGATATGCTCGCGTTCGGCATACATACTTTGCGTGACGGCTTCATCCTTAGATGAATGCTGATTTTGCGGCTTAGGGGTGACGTCTTTACTGGGTATCTTTTCCATAACGAAATCGCAACTCAAGGAGGCGGTAGAGCAATAGTCTAACGGTTTAGCCGTCAAAAAAGGGTGCGGCCTGCGACCGCACCCTTTGATCACACATTAGCTAGTGCTTAGTCATCAAAGCGTAAGCTGTAGACGTAAGCAGCAACCAAGTGCACGCGCTCTTCACCAATGTAAGCAGCCTGGGCGGGCATGTGCCCGTTACGGCCATTACGCAGTGTCTGGCGGATCGAATCAGCCACTGTTTGCCCTGGCGCTAAATAGAGCCAGGTATCGTTGGTCAGATTAGGCGCGCCCAACGAGGTATTGCCTGTTCCTTGCGGCGTGTGACACGCAGCACAGACCGACATGAAAGTGCTTTCACCTTGCTCAGCACGGTCTTCGTCATGCTCTAGGCTTGAGAGAGACAGTACATACTGAGTGAGGTTCTCGATGTTGTTTTCACCCAACTGTTGCCAGGACGGCATTAAGCCATTACGGCCGTTGTTCAGCGTAGTCACGATGTTTTCCGGCTCACCACCGTAAAGCCATTGATCGTCGGTGAGGTTGGGGAAACCATAACCACCCTGGGCGTTAGAGCCGTGACAAACCGCACAGTTGTTTTGGTAGATACGTTCCGCCACCTGCATGGCTTCTTGGTCTTTCGCTAGCTCAGGAATAGGCACTTCCTGATACTGGGCGAAAATCGGTGCAAAACGCTCTTCCGCCTGTGCCACCTCTTCTTCCCACTGCTCTTCTTGTGACCACCCTAGAACCCCCTCGAAGTTACCGAGACCAGGGTAAAGAATCAGGTAGCCGATAGAGAAGATAACGGTACCCACAAACAGCTGGAACCACCATTTGGGCAGCGGATTGTCATACTCTTCAATTTCATCGGCGGCATGGCCTGTGGTTTCCACATTGCCTTCGCTATCGGGCGTTTTGTCTGTTTTGCGGTTCGCAAACAACAACCAAGCGCTGATCGCAATGGTGCCAAGTGTGATAACAATGATCCAGGCACTCCAGAAGCTGGATAAGGAGTCGCCCCATAAATTATTCATGTGTTTTTATCTCCCCTGTCGTGGCGGGAATCTGCTTTATCTTGCGATGAAGCAGGCTTGTCACGGGACGGTTGTTCATCGTCATCGGCGAAGGGCAGGTTAGCTGCTTCATCGAAGTCCGGTTTGCGACGCTTCGAATAGGCCCACCAAGTGATCCCTAAGAAAGCGATAAGCAGTACCAGCGTAATGAGACCGCGAAAAGTTCCCGTATCCATAACTTAACGATTGTCCTTCAGCACGGTTCCTAACTGCTGTAAGTAAGCGATTAGGGCAGTAATTTCCTGCGTGCCGCGTACTTCAGCCGTTGCGTTGTCGATCTGCTCATCCGTGTAGGGTACGCCTAAGCTCTTCAGCGTGCGCATCTTGGCTGGCGTATCTTCACCACTGAGCGTGTTCTCGAACAACCAGGGATACGCTGGCATAATCGATTCCGGCACCACGTCGCGTGGGTTATACATGTGCGCGCGGTGCCAATCATCGCTGTAACGGCCGCCGACACGGGCAAGATCCGGGCCAGTACGCTTAGAACCCCACAGGAAGTTGTGCTCGTAGACCTGTTCGCCGGCGACGCTGTAAGGGCCATAGCGCTCGGTTTCAGCGCGGAACGGGCGAACCATCTGCGAGTGACAGCCAACGCAGCCTTCGCGGCGATAGATGTCACGCCCTTCAAGCTCCAGGGCGGTGAGGGGCTCAAGCCCCTCAACGGGTTCCGTGGTCTGCTTTTGGAAGAACAGTGGGACGATTTCGGCCAGGCCACCGAAACTGATCGCAACCAGTATCAATACGGCAAGTAGGCCAACGTTCTTTTCAACAATTTCGTGTTTCATTGGTCTCAACTTCTCCGTTTAAGCAGCTTGTGGTGCCGGCTGCTGACTAATGGCTTCGTCGCGTTTGAGCGTACGGTAGACGTTGTAGGCCATGATCAGCATGCCGGTGACCCAAAACAGACCGCCGACCAAGCGAACAAAATAGCCCGGTGCACTGGCCTCGACCGCTTCAACGAAGGTGTACATCAGCGTGCCGTCTGGATTGATGGCGCGCCACATCAGGCCTTGTAAGATACCGTTGACCCACATAGAGGCGATGTACAGTACCGTGCCGATAGTGGCCAGCCAGAAGTGAACCGCAATCAGATTGACCGAGTGCATTTCAGTACGGCCGAACAAGCGCGGAATGAGGTGATACATAGAGCCGATGGTGATCATGGCGACCCAGCCAAGCGCACCGGAATGTACGTGGCCGATGGTCCAGTCGGTGTAGTGCGACAGGGCATTAACCGTTTTCACCGCCATCATCGGGCCTTCAAACGTCGACATGCCGTAGAAGGAGAGAGCGACTACCAGGAAGCGTAACGTTGGATCGGTGCGCAGCTTATGCCAAGCGCCGGAGAGCGTCATCATGCCGTTGATCATGCCGCCCCAGGAGGGTGCCAGCAAGATAATGGACATGATCATGCCGAGCGATTGTGCCCAGTTGGGCAGCGCGGTGTAGTGAAGGTGGTGCGGGCCGGCCCACATGTACACCATGATCAGCGCCCAGAAGTGAACGATAGAAAGGCGGTAGGAATAAACCGGACGCTCGGCTTGCTTAGGCACGAAATAGTACATCATGCCGAGAAAGCCAGCTGTCAGGAAGAAACCAACGGCATTGTGGCCATACCACCACTGAACCATCGCATCGATGGTGCCAGCGTAGATGGAGGTAGAGTACATGGCGGTAACGGGGATGGCGGCATTGTTAACGATATGCAGCACGGCAACCGTTAAAATGAACGCAGCAAAGAACCAGTTAGCCACGTAGATATGTGAGGTTTTACGCTGCTTAATCGTCATTAAGAAGATTAGCGCGTAAGTCACCCATACGACGGCGATCAGAATGTTGATCGGCCACTCCAGCTCGGCATATTCCTTGGTGGTGGTATAGCCCAGCGGAAGTGTGACAACGGCAGAGAGAATAACCGCTTGCCAACCCCAGAACGTAAATGCCGCTAGCTTGTCGGAGAACAGACGAGTTTGGCAGGTACGCTGAACAACATAGTAAGAGGTGGCAAAAAGCGCCGAGCCGCCAAATGCGAAGATAACGGCATTAGTGTGGAGAGGGCGGAGTCGCCCAAAGCTTGTCCAAGGTAATCCGAGGTTCAGTTCTGGCCATACCAGCTGTGCGGCGAGGATGACACCGATCGTCATTCCCACGATGCCCCACACAACAGTCATGATCGCGAACTGCCGAACTACCTTGTAGTTGTAGGTCGGGTGTTCAAGTGCTGTGCTCATTTCATGTTCCCATCGAACGCGGTTTAGGGGGTAACCCGGTGTTATTGTGCCCGGGTGCGGCCACCCGCTTGCTGATGCAGGTCAATATCCGTTAGGGATTCTAGCGCAGCTAACGCTTAACCTGAACACACCAATTGGTTTAGCCAGCATTACTGAGAGATCCCATGCGCCATTATGCCGAGCAAGGTTACGCCGAAATCAATCACACTGTATTTCATCGAGAGTTACAAAAAAGGGGTAGTGGCGCCTTTTATATCGAGGGTCACGGCCCTGTGACGCTTCAAGGCGAGCCTGTTTTAGGGCGTTTGCTATTTGCCCATGGGGCGGGAGCGGGGCAGGATTCTGCTTTCATGCGTCAATTTGTCACCTCATTGGCACGCCACGGGATTCAGGTACTTACGTTGGATTTCGGTTACATGCAGCAGATGCAAGAAAGCGGTCGCCGCCGCCCGCCGCCTAAGGTCGATAAGCTTGTCGACGAGCTGGCCCAGTGGAGCCACTTTGTCGAACAGGGTTTACCCAGCCCCCTCTGGGTCGGCGGCAAATCGATGGGCGGACGTGTGGCGAGCATGCTGGCGACTCAACAGTCGGTTGCAGGCGTTATTGTGGCGGGTTACCCGTTCCACCCGGCGCGCACGCCTGAAAAACGTCGACTTGCCCACTGGCCGCAGGTGGCTTGCCCCGCGTTAATTGTTCAGGGCGAACGCGACCCTCTTGGCACTCGGGAAGAGGTTGAGGGTTATACGCTTCCCGATAATGTGAATGTCGAGTGGTTAGCAGACGGTGATCACGACTTTAAACCGCGGCGCTCAACAGGACTATCTCAGCAAGTTTTAATTGACGAGGCTGCATTACTTGCGGCATCCTTCGTCCGCGCTCGCACAGCAGCCGGCGGTGGATGAAAAATCTACACTGCGATAAGAAATAGGGTTGACTTATCAAGTGGCTGATGTAGAATGCAGCGCCACGTGACCAGCGGGTGGTTAGCTCAGTTGGGAGAGCACCAGCCTTACAAGCTGGGGGTCACTGGTTCGAACCCAGTACCACCCACCACTTTTTTGTGGCTCCCTGTTCGCGTTAGTAATGGAAAGTCGTAGTAAATGCAGTAAGAGAAAAGCAAGTGCTTTTGATGTTTATGTGGACCGGTAGTTCAGTTGGTTAGAATGCCGGCCTGTCACGCCGGAGGTCGCGAGTTCGAGTCTCGTCCGGTCCGCCAACATCACATGCCAATCGTTATTTCTCACTTTATCGTTACGTGGACCGGTAGTTCAGTTGGTTAGAATGCCGGCCTGTCACGCCGGAGGTCGCGAGTTCGAGTCTCGTCCGGTCCGCCACGATAAATCTGCACACTCTGGGTGGTTAGCTCAGTTGGGAGAGCACCAGCCTTACAAGCTGGGGGTCACTGGTTCGAACCCAGTACCACCCACCATTTAAAAAGCCTTAATTGTGCGCTTTTAAACGGTAGTAACAACGCTTCATCTGCGGACCGGTAGTTCAGTTGGTTAGAATGCCGGCCTGTCACGCCGGAGGTCGCGAGTTCGAGTCTCGTCCGGTCCGCCATTAAGCGATATCAGCGCTGCTGAAAGAATTCATGAAGCCCCAGATCTTTGGTCTGGGGCTTTTCTTTGTTGAGGCTTTTTTTCTGCCCCCCACACAAACGTTCCAACCAAAAAGCGGCCCAAGTGGGCCGCTTTTATCTTAGCCGGCGATGGCGCTGACCGCAGCCTTGGCCACCTGGACATCCTGGTCGGGCTTGACGCCAGAAATGCCCACGG